>NZ_JASCOS010000094.1:0-13896 GCF_029959705.1 Stenotrophomonas sp. PS02297
GTCTCGCAGACCGGCCCCACTACGTCGTAGACGGCGGTTTCGCGGCCGGCCGCGGCGCCCACCGGCACGATGTCGTGCCAGGCGTCGTACAGGCTGGGACGCAGCAGGTCGTTCATGGCCGCGTCCAGCACCAGGAAGCTGCGCGCCTGGCCATGCTTCTCCAACAGCACGCGGGTCAGCAGGATGCCGACCTCGGCCACCAGCCAGCGGCCCGGCTCGACCAGGATGCGCCCGCCGAAACCGGCCAGCGCCTGGCGGATCGCATCGGCGTACTCGCGCGCATCCGGCGCCTGCTCGCCCTCGCGGTAGCGCACGCCCAGTCCGCCGCCGACATCGATGCTGGCGATGGCGTGGCCGGCGGCCGCCAGTTCCTTCCAGAACGCGGCCATGCGCGCCAGCGCCTCGCGCACCGGGTCCAGGCTCAACAGCTGCGAGCCGATGTGCATGTGCAGCCCGTCCAGGCGCACGTCGGGCCATTGCGCCTTCGCATCGAACCAGGCGCGCGCCTCGGCGATGGAGACGCCGAACTTGTTCTCGGCCTTGCCGGTGGAGATCTTGGCGTGGGTTTTGGCGTCCACGTCCGGATTGATCCGTACCGAGGCGACGGCGGTGACGCCGCGCGCCGCGGCGATGCGCTGGATGGCATCGAGCTCGGCGCGGGACTCGATGTTGAAGCGGCCGATGCCCACGTCCAGCGCCAGCGCGATCTCCGCGTCGGACTTGCCCACGCCGGAGAACACGATGTCGGACGCCGCGATGCCGGCCCTCAGCGCCCGCTCCAGTTCGCCGCCGGAGACGATGTCCGCCCCGGCGCCCTCTTCGGCCAGCAGGCGCAACACGGCGCCGTTGCCGTTGGCCTTCACCGCGTAGCGGATGCCGGCGTCCAGGCCCGCGAGCGCGTCGCGCAGCGCGCGCACCCGCTGGCGCATGGCCGGTGCGGAATAAACGTACAACGGCGTGCCCTCACGGGCAGCCAAACCCGGCAGATCCGCCTGCCTGAACGCATCCGGCAAAGCGTACCCGCCGTTTCGTGTGAATCCCTGATCCAAGACATTGCTCCAGAAAAAAAGATGGCGGCCCCATGCACGGGCCGCCAGAGGAGAACTCAGTAACGCAGTTGCATCGTCATTGCCGTGGCCGGATCAGAAGTTCCAGGCCACGACCAGTTGTGCGTAACGCGGGGACTGCCAGCGGGTGCCGGTGCCGAAAGTGTCACGCATGACACCCGGCTGGCCTTCGTAACGTGCCGCCACGTTGATCACCTCCTGCTTGTTGAGCAGGTTGTAGACCGACAGGGTGGCCTTCAGGTCGATGCCTTCCACCGGCAGCGTCCATACCACGTTGGCGCCGAGGTTATAGACCCACGGCATACGGCCAAAATCGCCGCGACCGGAATACTTGTACACGCGGTCCTTATAGGTATAGGGAAGCTTGGTAACCGGATCGTTGCCGCTACATTTTTCCACGCACAGCCAACCGGTACCGCCACCGCTGCCGGTGCTGGTGTAGCTGGCCACGGCGCGGTCCTCATCCGGCCAGGTCACGCCGAACGCGGTGATCGGACCGCCGGACAGTGCGGTGAAGGTGGTGCCGAAGGACCACATGTCGTTGAGCTTGAAGCTGCCACGCAGTTTGATCTGGTGGCGATGGTCGTTGAACAGATCGCCGTAGCGCTGGTTGTTGGCCGGGTGGTCCCAATGCTGGACCATGCCGGTGTCGGCGTAGTTGGTGTCCGAGTTGACCGGGCCCTCGTGGTTGCCCGAGGACTTGGACCACAGGTAGGAGGCATTGAACGCCCACTTGTCGTCCCACGCACGGTCGATCTGGAACTCCATCGACTTGTATGTGCGCTTGGGCTTGGAGTAACCGATATTCCGGTTGCTGCCCAGGGTCATATAGCCTTCCTTGGAGGTGTCGATCGTCACCCAGCCATCCTCGGCGCAACCCATCGCCTTGGTGCCCCACAGTGTCAGTTTGTCGCCCGGGTTGGCGATCGGCCACAGGTTGCCATGGCGCGTGCCGCACAGCGCGTTGATGAGCATGTCGTCCATCGCGTTCGGCATGCGCCGGTAGGTACCGGTGACGCCCCACGACCAGGCCTGGTTGATCATGCTCTGGAAGCCGAGGATCGCCTCGTCCTGGTAGACCGCATCCAGGTTGCGGTCCACGCTCTGCCGCAGGTCCTGGACAAGGATGTTCTGCGATTTGTCGACCGGACCGATCTGCGCCCCGATGACCGGTGCCATGTACGGCGCGCCGGTAACCGGGTTGGTTTCCTGGCGCCAGCCATCCAGCGCGTAGTAGGTGTACTCGTCGAGCAGGCCGCCGGCGAAGTTGTAGCTCAGGATGCTCGGGATCGGCATGTAGTAGCGCCCGAGGTTGCCGAACAGCTTGGTGCTGCCATCACCCTTCATGTCCCAGGAGAAGCCCAGACGCGGCGAGAACAGGTTGTCCTGCTTGGTGAAGGTCGTCCCCACCGTGGTCATGTTCTCGAAGTTGTCCATGCGCACGCCCAGATTCAGCATCAGGTACGGCGTGACGTTCCAGTTGTCTTCCAGGTAGAAGGCGCTGGCCTTGATATCGAACACACCTCCGTCCGAACGCTCGCGGGCGCGCAGGATCGCATTCACGCCGTTCGGCACCACGGAGCCGTTGTCGAGCAGATTCCCCGGCTTGGTGCCGTAAGCGGTGTAGTACTTGCGGGTCGGCCCCGGGTAGACCGTCCTGCGGTCAGTCGTCATCAACTCGTGGTCCCAGCCGAAGCGCAGCTGGTGGTCGCCCAGAACCCATTCGAAATCCAGTCGCTTGGCGGTCCGCTCATCTTCGTGGTTGACGACCGTGCCGCCCGGGTGGCAGCCCAGCACCGGGCTGCCCATCGCCCGGTAGATCGCGCCGTAGCTGGAGTTTTCATAGCTGACGTAGTCGCACTGGGCATCCGCCGGCGAGCGGTTGTAGCTGCTGCTGCGATTGATGCCGTACATCGCCTTGGCGGTAAAGTTCTCGCCAAAATGCCCGGTATAGGTCGCCGAACCACTGGTGCCGCCACTGGAGGAACTGGACTGGCTGGGCGGCGCACTGCCGCGGGTGCCGCTGGCGAAATCGTAGGTATATATCTCGGCGTCGCTATCACCCTCGTCGGAGAACGCCATCAGCTCCAGCAGGTGGTTGTCGGTGATGTTCCAATCCAGCTTGGTTCCCCAGAAGCCGTTGTCGGACGTGCTCTGGGTCCAACTGCTGCCCGCCGAGCTGCTGCTGCCGGCCTTGCTGTCGCGCTGCTCGTACATGGCGAACAGGAACAGCCTGTCCTTCACGATCGGGCCGGAGCCCCAGACGTTGGTCTTGGTGAAGCTGCGGGTGTTGTGGCTGGAGAGAACGTTGACGCGGCCATCGTCGTAGAAGTGATCGTCTGCCCTGGAGCGCCAGGCCGACGGTTCGAACGTCACCGTCGCCCCTCCCTTGAACTCGTTGCTGCCCGAGCGGCTGACCGCGTTGATCACGCCGCCGGTGGAGCGGCCGAATTCGGCGGAATAGCCGCCGGTCTTGATCTGGAACTCCTGGAAGAACGCGAAGGGCGCCGCCGAGAAGCTCTGCCGTTTGTAGAAATCGGTGACGTTCAGGCCGTTGATGAACACCGAATTCTCGGCCACCGATGAACCACCGAAGGAGATGCCGCCGAACGACGAGTTGCCGCTGATCACCCCCGGCGCGAGCAGGGCGACCGACGACAGGTCCTGCGCCACTGGCATGCGCGCCAGCTCCTCGCGGTTGATGTTGAACGAGGACTCGGTGGAGTGCACATCCACCCGGTTGACGATGCGCGAACCCACCACCTGCACCGAATCCAGGGTCACCGCTCCGGCGTCGCCGCCGCCGAGATTGACCGTGGTGGTGCCGCCCAGCGATACGTTGACCGCTACCGGTTCCTTGTCGCTCTGTCCGTCGCGCTTGACCGTCAGGCTGTAGTCGCCGACCGGCAGCTGGCTCAACCGGTAGCCGCCATCGCGGCCGACGGTCACCGTGCGGGTCAGTCCCGTGGCCGTGTTGGTGATGGTGATCTGGTCACCGGAGTTGGCGCGGCCCGCAATGGCGCCGGTAGCGCTCTGCGCCATGACGGCAGGCGCCAGCGCCCCGAGGCACGCCCCCAATGCGACGCTGAGCGCCGCCTTCTTCAGCATTTTCGTGTTCATCCCCTGCCCTCTCCTGCAGTGTTGTGAATTACAGCGGTTTGACGGACTTTCAGCCCTCCGGCGGCGCCAGTACCTGCCACTGGAAGTCGTAGTTCCATTGATCGAAGTAGAGATTGCCACCGGCCCATTCGGCCTCGCCGCGCTGCGAGTCCACGGTTTCGGAACGGAAGTGCCGCTTGGCCGGTACCAGCGGCTGCGCGTAGTCGTCGTTGAAGGCGATGCGGTAGGCGTCCAGGCCGCCGAAGTAGAAATCGCGCACTGCCGGCACCGGGCTGTCGAGCGCGCCGGTGGTCACGTCCATCGGCACCCAGCCGTAGGGCGCCAGGTACAGCGCGCCCCAGTCGTGCAGGTTGCTGTAGCCGGTGTCGTTGTCCGAATACACCATGCCCGACTGCCAGCGCGCGGGAATGCCGTTCAGGCGCAGCAGGCTCATCAGCAGCAGCGTCTGCTGCCCGCAGTCGGCGTGGTTGGAGTGCAGCGCGTAGTCGCTGATGTTGCCGATGGTCGAGTACTCGCGCGCGCCGCCCCAGGGAATGCGGTCGACCGCATCGAACAGCCTGCGCGCGATCCGGTACGGATTGGTCTCGTCGCCCACCACGCGCCGCGAGAACTCGCGCAGCGCCGGAGTGAACACGATGTGCGGCGCACGCTCGGCCAGGTAGGGCGCCAGCGCCGGATCGTCGGGGGTGGGCCGCACCGCATCCGGGTCGATGGCGAAATGGCGCGCATGCACCGTGACTTCGTAACTGACCGAGAACTCGGTCGGCGTGCCGGCCACCGCCTTGCGCTCCAGGTAGGCGGTGCGCTGCAGCGTCGCTTCCGGCGCGACCTGCGCACCGGCCGGCACGCTGCCCAGCCAGCGGATGCCTTCCTGCTGGCCGGGAATGGCGCGCGGATACGGGATCCAGGCGCGCACGGTCTCGCCCGCCGGTACCGCATCGGCCTTGACCGTGAGCGACTGGGTGACGCGCACCCGCCGCGGCGCGACGCTGGTGGCGCCGGCCTGCGCGGCCTTGAGCGCTTCGAGGTGATGCGGCGTGACCACTTCGAAAGGACCGGGCGCCGGCGGCTTGATCGTCGGCAAACGCCGCGCGACGGCGGCATCGCTGACCAGGAACAGGTTCGAAGGCGCGCGGTTGAACCAGCGGCGCTGGCCATCGATGTCCAGGTGTTCGATCAGCCCGGCTTCGTCCCAGGCGCGGAACTCGTCTTCGCGCAGATCGGGGATATGGCGGCGCACCGCTGCCATCGCGCGCTCGCGGTCCAGGCTGAAATCCAGCCGCATGCGGCGCATGCGCTCGCGCTGGAACAACCAGGCGTCGCGCTGCGCGTCGTCCAGCGCCGGCTGCTGCAACGCAGCGTCGATCTGCGCGCTGGCGCCGGCGAAGTCGCCGCGGTCCACGCGCGCGGCCAGTTGTTCCAGCGTGTCGGCAGCGCCCGCGATGGCCGGCAACAGGCACAGCAGGCCGGCCATGAGCCGGTACCGGGCAGGCCTGAAAGCGACTGGGACTTGGCGCAATGCTGGATCCACGGCAACACTTCCACGAACACGCGGGATAACGGTTGTGTAACACGCATGCGACAGCCGGTCAATAATTTATTCTTGATTTCACGGAAGAAAGGAATAAGTATTCCATTGCATCCAGAGGGAGTCCCCATGAACGCCATTCCCGCCCGGCCCCGCCGCCGGCGCCTCGCCCGGGCCTGCTGGTCCTTCCTGCTTGCCGCGCCGCTGTGCGCGGGGCCGGCCTTCGCGCTCGGCGCGGCCAGCGCTTCGGCGCAGGACTACGCCGGCGTGATCGGCCTGCGCGAGGACTACCTCTCGGCCGCGCACTGGATCGCCCAGCTGTCCGATCCGGACCGGGTGATCCTCGACCGCGCCGGCATCACCGCGCAGAACGCGCGCATGCGCCAGCTCGACGGCTCCATCCACGACCTGCGCGCCCTGCCCGCCACCGTGACCCGCAGCTTCGTGCGCGGGCAGATCGAGGCGATTTCGCGCCCGCCGACCCGCACGCTGTATGACGTGCAGGGCAAGGAAATCGGCGCGGCGCAGCTGCGCGCCATTACCGACAACCTCGCGCTCGGCCGCGTCGCCGACAAGCGCCCGCTGCAGTACGGCCTGGTCGTGCACCGCGCCGCGCTGCGTGCCTTCCCCACCGGCCTGCGCGCGTTCTCCAGCAGCGACGACACCGACATCGACCGCTTCCAGGAATCGGCGCTGTTCCCCGGCGACGCCGTGGCGGTACTGCACGAAAGCGCGGACGGCGACTGGCTGTTCGTCGCCAGCGAGCGCTATGTGGCCTGGGTCGAGAAGCGCTTCGTCGGCATCGGCGATGCCGCGCAGGTCTTTGGCTACGGCACCAGCGGCCCGCACCGGGTGATCACCGGCGCCACCGCCACCACCGCCTATACGCCCGAGGAACCGCGTGTCTCGCGCCTGCAGCTGGACATGGGCGTGCGCGTGCCGGTCCTGGCCGACTGGCCGGCGCTGGAACCGGTCAACGGACAGCAGGGCCATGCCGCGCATGTCATCCAGTTGCCGGTACGCAACGACGACGGCAGCCTGGCGCTGGTGCCGGCGCTGCTGCCGCGTTCGCAGGACAGCAGCGACGACTACCTGGCCCTGACCCCGCGCAACCTGCTCGACCAGGCCTTCAAATTCCTTGGCGAGCGCTATGGCTGGGGCCACTCCTACGACACCCGCGACTGCAGCGGCTTCGTCTCCGAGGTCTACCGCAGCTTCGGCGTGCTGCTGCCGCGCAACACCAGCGCGCAGGCGGTGAGCCCGGCGCTGGACCGCATCGCCTTCGGCGAGAAGGACGGCAAGGCCCGGCGCGACGCGGCAGTGGACGCGCTGCAGGTCGGCGACCTGGTCTACATCCCCGGCCATGTGATGATGACCATCGGCCATGCCGACGGCATGGCCTGGATGATCCACGATACCTCCGGTGGCAGCTGGTTCGCCGCCGACGGCAAGCGGGTTCCCGCCCACCTCAATGGCGTCTCGGTGACGCCGCTGCAGCCGATGATGGCCAGCGACACCGCCAGCTACGTCGACCGCATCACCAACATCCAGCGTATCCGCCCGCATACCGCCAAATGAAGATCACCGACATCGAACTGGGCATGCTGCGCGTGCCCCTGAAAACCCCGTTCAAGACCGCGCTGCGCACCGTCGAATCGGTCGAGGACATCGTGGTGCTGGTGCGCACCGACAGCGGCCACACCGGCTACGGCGAGGCGCCGGCCACCGCGGTGATCACCGGCGACACCCATGGCTCGATCATCGAAGCCATCAACAACTTCATCAAGCCGCGCCTGATCGGCGAGGACATCGCCAACCTCAACCGCATCTGCGGGCTGGTGCAGTCCTCGCTGGAGCGCAATACCAGCGCCAAGGCGGCGGTGGAGATCGCCATCTACGACCTGTGGGCGCAGCTGCACGGCGCACCGCTGTACCAGATGCTCGGCGGCGGCGACCCGGTGATCACCACCGACATCACTATCAGCGTGGACTACATCGACAAGATGGTGGCCGACTCGCTGTCGGCGATCGAACGCGGCTTCGAGTCGCTGAAGATCAAGGTCGGCAAGGACATCGGCCTGGATATCGAGCGGGTCAAGGCGATCCATGCCGCGGTCGAGGGCCGCGCCCTGCTGCGCCTGGACGCCAACCAGGGCTGGACCGCCAAGCAGGCGGTCTACGCCATGAACGCGCTGGAGAACGCCGGCGTGGTGCTGGAACTGCTGGAGCAGCCGGTCAAGGCCGCCGACATCGACGGCATGAAGTACGTCACCGAGCGGGTCAACACGCCGGTGATGGCCGACGAGAGCGTGTTCGGCCCGCACCAGGTGTTCGACCTGATCCACCAGCGCGCGGCGGACATCATCAACATCAAGCTGATGAAGACTGGCGGCCTCTCCAACGCGATCAAGGTCGCCGACATCGCTTCGCTGTACGGCATCCCCTGCATGATCGGCTGCATGCTCGAGTCGAGCATCAGCGTTGCCGCAGCGGTGCACCTGGCGGTGGCCAAGGCGGGCGCGATCACCAAGGTGGACCTGGACGGACCATCACTGAGCCTGTTCAACCCGGTCAATGGCGGGGTGATCTTCAACGAATCGGAGATCAGCATCACCGATGCGCCGGGGCTGGGCATCACCGAGGTACGCGGACTGGAGATGCTGAAGGCATGACCGGCATGGCGACGGCAACCCACCTTGTTGCTGTCGCCCTTCCTCCCGGGTGCACCGCACCCGAGGAAGCCAGGAAAAATGCCCCTGCCCCTGCCCCTGCCCCTGCCCCTGCCGTTGCCGTTGCCGTTGCCGTTGCCGTTGCCCGTGATTTTGCCCTTCGGCTCTTGACCTTCCCGGCCGTAGAGCGAGCCGAGCACCGGAGCGTGGCGAGGGGCGAAGAGGCGCACGTGTCTGAGCGAAGCGAGTTGTGCGCCGTCCCCTCGGCACGCGAGGAGCGCAGGGAACCGATGCGGCGCAGCCGCAGCGGATCGCGTCCGGCCCGTGTTTCTTTTGGCTACCTTTTCTTTGCACGAGCAAAGAAAAGTAGCTCGCACCCCGAAAGGGGAGCGAAAGCTCTTGATCCTGCTTCAGCTGTTGCTTGGGTTTTTAAGCTCTGGAAACTGGAAAGAAGCAACAACCAAAGCGGAAACTTGAAAGCAAAGCTTTCACTCCTGCCTGGCAGGAGCGAGTTACTTCTCTTTGCTCGCGCAAAGAGAAGTAACCAAGAGAGACGCTTTTCCAAAAGCCGAATGGCTGGTCAAGCACGCCCCTGCCTCCACGCCCTCAGTGCCTGCAGCACTCCGGGTCCACTCCGCCGCCGGGATTTTTCGACGAGACATCCCTGTCTCGTCGAAAAACGACGTGCTCGCCCGCTTCACGCTCGAGTCCGGGACAGCCGCCGCACGGCGGCTGCCCGTCCGGCGGAGCGAAGCAATGCTTCGCCTATCTCCGCCGAACCCATGCACGTCACCCTTCGGGTTTTCCCCGCCGGCTCCGTCATTGCGGAAGGGGACCCCGAAGTCAAAAGCCAAAGGCAACGGCAGAATCACAGGCAACAGCATCCCTCCTTCGCCTGCACGGCCCCATGAAACGTCCTGGGTGAATCCAAAGCCTTACAGCGTCTCCCAAATCCTTTTAGAGTCACCCCATCGCAGCCGACATCCCGCCCATGCCACCCCTGGTAAAAATCCGCTCCGAACGCGAACAGATGTCGGCGATCGAACGGCGCATCGCCGACTTCATCCTCGACAACGCCCACCTGCTGCGCGACTACTCGTCCCAGCAGCTCGCCAACGCCCTGGGCATCAGCCAGTCGAGCGTGGTCAAGTTCAGCCAGAAACTGGGGTTCAAGGGCTACCCGGACCTGAAATACTCGGTCGGCGCCGCGGTGGCGCTGGCCAACAACAGCAACGGCGACGTCACCGAATGGCCGCCGGAGAGCGACCCGCACGGCTACCTGCAGGTCGCCGACGGCCTGCGCCGCAGCAAGGCCGCAGCCGAGGAGGAGACCCGCGTCGCCAATCCGCAGGAGGAAGTCGAGGCGGTGATCGCGCTGATCGACGCCGCGCCCAAGGTGTTCGTCTACGGCCTGGGCGACGACGGCCTGTACGCGCGCGAGTTCGCCATGCGCCTGGCGCTGCTGGGCATCCTCACCGTGCAGCACGCCGACCCGATCCTGATGACCGCCAACCTGTCGGCCGCGCGTCCCGGCGACGTGCTGCTGGTGTTCTCCGAATTCGGCAAGCTGCCGCAACTGTGGCAGCTTTCGCGCCAGTTCCAGGAAATGGGCGGAAAGGTCGTCTCGATCACCCGCCACACCGCCAACCCGCTGCGCGCGCACGCCGATGCCTCGCTGGCGATCTGCGCGCACGACCCGCAGCCGCCGGTGGCGCAACTGCTGTACCGTTGTTCGCTGCAGTACCTGCTGGATTTCGTGTTCGTGCTGCTGTGCCATGCCAACTCCGACCGCCAGCGCCAACTGGCGTTGAACCAGGAACGCATCCAGCAGTTGATCGACAACTGATAGCCGGAGCCGTCGCCATGTCTTCCCTGTTACGTTCCTTCGCCCGGCGCCTGCTGCCGTCGCTGTCCGCCATGGCCCTGATCGGCGCCGCCTCCGCCGCGCCGCCGGACACGCCGGTGCACGACGCACGCCAGCTGGTGGTCGTCACCACCCCGTCGTGGGACACGCCGTCGGGCCACCTGCAGGCCTACGAACGCACCGCCGATGGCTGGCGCGCGCATGGCGCCGGCTTCGACGTGGCGCTCGGCCGCAACGGCAGCGCCTGGGGACTGGGCCGGCATCCGGCGCAGCAGGACGGCCCGCAGAAACGCGAGGGCGATGGCCGCAGCCCGGCCGGCGTGTTCGGCATCGGCGAGGCCTTCGGCTACGCGCCGCGCATCGACAGCGCGATGCCCTACCAGCCGATGCTGGCCACCAGCTACTGCATGGATGTCCCCGATTCGCCGCTGTACAACCGCATCGTCGATGCCGAGGCCGTGGGCAGCGACGCCGTGGAGGGCTCCAGCGAGCCGATGCGCCTGGACCTGCACAACAAGGGCGACCGCCGCTACCGCGAAGGCTTCGTGATCGAGCACAACCCCAGGGCCGAGCCCGGCCAGGGCAGCTGCATCTTCGCCCACCTGTGGCGGCAGAGCGGCGAGGCGACGGCCGGCTGCACCGCGATGGAACCGGAGCGCATGGAAGCCCTGCTCGGCTGGCTGGACCCGGCGGCGCATCCGCTGTTCGTGCTGCTGCCCGAGGCGGACTACGCGCGCCTGCACGAAAGCTGGGACCTGCCGGCGCGCATGCCCTAGGAGCGCTGCTGCCAGGCGACGACATGTTCCCGTTCCAATCCCCGCGCATGGATGTGCGGCCATGGCAGAGCGATCTGCATGAAGCCCCGCCGCGCATCGCGGCGCGTTCCCACCCCCTTTACTGGCATCCATGACCACATCCACCCGACGCTTCCGGCTCTCCGCTCCCGTCAAAGTGCTGATCTCGCTGCTGGTCGGCGCGGTGGTCGGCCTCACGCTCACCCATCACGACCCGGTGCTCGCGCTGCAGGTCACCGACTTCGCCCGGCCGATCGGCCGGTTGTGGCTCAATGCGCTGCAGATGACGGTGGTGCCGCTGGTCACCGCGCTGGTGATCGTCGGCGTCAACACCGCCAGCAACGCCGCCGCGTCCGGGCGTACCGCGCGCAACGCGATCCTGGTGTTCATCGTGCTGCTGGTCGCCGCGGCCAGCTTCTCGGCGGTGATCACGCCGGCGCTGCTCGGCCTGGTGCCGCACGACAGCGCTACCATGCAGACCTTCCGCGCCGCCCTGCATGCGCCGGAGAACCTGTCCAAGGCGCCGAGCGCCGCGCAGTGGATCTCCTCGCTGATCCCCAGCAACGTGCTGGCCGTGGCCTCGGCCAACGCGATGCTGCCGCTGGTGGTGTTCGCCATGTTCTTCGGCTTCGCGCTGAGCCGGCAGGACAACGAGCGCCGCGACCGCATCCTGGAGATCATCAAGATCGTCGGCGACACCATGATCACCATCGTGCGCTGGGTGCTGTGGGCTGCACCGCTGGGCGTGTTCGCGCTGGTGCTGGTGGTCTGCGCCGAGGTCGGCATGAGCGTGCTCGGCATCCTCGGCTACTACATCCTGCTGATGTGCGTGGTCTACATCCTGATCACCCTGCTGCTGTACGTGGTGGCGATGCTGGCCGCGCGCGAGGGCCTGCGCCGCTTCGCCGCCGCGCTGGTGCCGGTGCAGGTCATCGCCGGCAGCACGCAGTCGTCGCTGGCCTCGCTGCCGGCGATGATCGACAGCGCGCGCAACCGCCTGGGCTACCCCGCCGCGCTGACTTCGCTGGTGCTGCCGATGGCGGTCTCGCTGTTCCGCGTGACCAGCCCCGCGCAGTACATCGCCGTGGCCAGCTTCATCGCCTGGCTGTACGGCATCGACATCACCTTCTCCCAGTACGCGGTGGCGGTGCTGCTGGCCGCAGCCATCAGCATGGGCTCCACCGGCCTGCCGGGCCAGGCCAACTTCATGACCAACAACATGCCGGTCACCCAGAGCATGGGCCTGCCGGTGGAACCGCTGGGCGTGCTGCTGGCGGTGGATACCATTCCCGACGTGTTCTGCACCATCGGCAACACCACCGGCGACATGACCGCGACCTCGATCGTGGCCAAGCGCATGGCGCCGCCCGGCGAGGCCTGACTTCGCCGCGGAACGCGGGGCAGCCACTGCCCCGCATCGTCGCGCGGGTCCCGCCGCGCGGCCCACGGCGCCGTGATGGCATGGCCTGGCGTGCCTCGCATGCCGCCTTCGCCTAAGGTGTGGCCTGTCGCCACCCGCTTCCCGCCCCGGAGAACGCCATGCCCCGCTCCCTGCTGCTCAGCCTGGCCCTTGGCCTGGCTCCCCTCCTGTCCACCAGCGCCTGCGCCGCGGACCCCGCCGCCGAGGCGGCGGTCAAGCCGGCGCAGTGGCCGTTCGCCGCCACCGAGATCGCGCGCTTCGACGAGCCGTGGGCGATGGCGTTCCTGCCCGACCGCAGCCTGCTGGTCACCGAGAAGGCCGGCAAGCTGGTCCACTTCGATCCGGCCAGCGGCCGCCGCCACGAGATCGCCGGCGTGCCGAAGGTCGCCTACGGCGGCCAGGGCGGCTTCGGCGACGTGGCACTGCATCCGCATTTCGCCCGCAACGGGCTGGTCTATTACAGCTACGCCGAGGAAGGGGCGAACGATACCCGCGGCGCCGCGGTGGCGCGCGCGAAGCTGGTGCTCGATGCCGGCGGCGGCGGCCGCCTGGCCGATGCGCAGGTGATCTGGCGGCAGACGCCGAAGGTGAGCGGCAACGGCCACTATGGGCACCGGCTGCTGTTCGGGCCCGACGGCAAGCTGTGGATCAGCTCCAGCGAACGGCAGAAGTTCGACCCGGCGCAGGACATGGGCGGCAACCTCGGCAAGATCATCCGCCTCAACGACGACGGCAGCGTGCCGGCCGACAACCCGTTCGCCGCGCAGGGCTCGCCTGCCGACCAGGTGTGGTCGCTCGGCCACCGCAACATCCTCGGCCTGGCCTTCGACGCGCGCGGGCGGCTGTGGGAAGACGAGATGGGTCCGAAGGGCGGCGACGAACTGAACCTGATCCAGCGCGGCGGCAACTATGGCTACCCGCTGGTTTCCAACGGCGACCATTACGACGGCCGCAGCATTCCCGACCACGACACCCGCCCGGAATTCGTCGCGCCCAAGGTCAGCTGGACGCCGGTGATCTCCCCGTCCAGCCTGATCATCTACAACGGCGCGCTGTTCCCGCAGTGGCGCGGCAACGCCTTCATCGGCGGGCTGTCGTCGCAGTCGCTGGTACGCATCGCCTTCGACGGCGACAGCGCGCGCGAAGCTGAGCGTTTCGACATGGGCAAGCGCATCCGCGCGGTGGTGCAGGGCCCGGATGGCGCGTTGTGGCTGCTGGAAGACGGCAGCAATGCGCGGCTGCTCAAGCTGACGCCGCGCGGGTAATCCACGGCAGTCCGCACGACGGGCCATCCGCGCGCGGCGGGCCGCGCTCCTACGCTTTCTGGCCCATGCGCAGGTGCAGGCCGATGGCCTGCACCAGTCCGTAGCAGACCAGGGCGGCGGCCAGGCCCAGGGTCAGCGGACTGGCGTTGGCCGCGCCCGGCGCCATGCC
>NZ_JASCOS010000095.1:0-13770 GCF_029959705.1 Stenotrophomonas sp. PS02297
GCACCTGCTGGATACAACATCGCGGCCAAGGCCGCTCCTGCGGCGTTGCGGTGGGAGCGGCCTTGGCCGCGGTGCTTTCGGCTGCAGGAGCGGATTCAGCCGCGAATGCTTTCCGGGCGTAGTGCAGCGGCAATCGCGACTGAAGCCGCTCCTGCGGGGCGGAAGGCGAGGGCGCTCTGGCCGTGTGGCTTGCCCCCGTTCGGAATCGATAGCATGCGCTGGAGTGCCGCGGCAGCGTTCGCCGTTGCGGGTTATCCTCGGCAATCCTTCCAGCAACCGACGATGGCCATGTCCCCCCGCATCGCCTTTCTCGCCAGCACCGTCGAGGCCGCGCAGCAGGCCCGCGAGCGGCTGGCCGCGCGTTACGGCGACCATGCGCCCGACGATGCCGACGTGCTGTGCCCGCTGGGCGGCGACGGCTTCATGCTGCAGACGCTGCACCGCTTCGGCGGCATGGGCAAACCGGTGTTCGGCATGAAGCTGGGGACGGTCGGTTTCCTGATGAACCACCACCGCGAAGACGACCTGCCGCAGCGGCTGGCGCAGGCCGAACCGGCGCACCTGCGCCCGCTGGAGATGATCGCGCGCACCGAGTCGGGCACCACGGTCGGCTCGCTGGCCTACAACGACGTGTCGATGCTGCGGCAGACGCGGCAGGCGGCGCATATCGGCATCGACCTCAACGGCCAGCAGCGCGTGGAGGAACTGATCTGCGACGGCGTGCTGGTCTCAACGCCCGCCGGCAGCACCGCCTACAACTACTCGGCGCACGGGCCGATCCTGCCGCTGGGCTCGAACACCATCGCGTTGACGCCGCTTGCGCCGTACCGCCCGCGGCGCTGGCGCGGCGCCATCCTCAAGGCCGAGACCGAGGTGCGCTTCCGCGTGCTCGACCCCTACAAGCGGCCGGTCAGCGTCACCGCCGATTCGCACGAGACCCGCGACGTGGTGGAAGTGACCATCCGCGAGTCGCGCGAGCGACGGGTGACTCTGCTGTTCGATCCCGAACACAACCTGGAAGAGCGCATCCTCAGCGAGCAGTTCGAGTTCTGAGCGCAAAGCGAGGGTTCCGTACAAGCGACACCGGTGGCGACGGGGTTCTGCCGGTGACGTCCGTCGACACCTGCGTCGCTTCTGCGGAGGCTGCCATCGGCAGCGGGGCTTCCGGTTAGACTGGCTCCCATCCCCCCGCTTTTCCTGTCAGGTCCATCCATGGGCGACAACACTCCCAGACTGCTCACCGTCGCGGTGACTTCGCGCGCGCTGTTCGACCTCGAAGAGGGGCATGCGCTGTTCGAAAGCGAGGGCGTGGAGGCCTACGCGGCCTATCAGCGCGAGCACGAAGACGACATCCTCAAGCCCGGCGTGGCCTTCCCGGTGGTGCGCAAGCTGCTGGCCCTGAACGGCGGCGCGCCAACTGAAACGCCGCGGGTGGAAGTGATCCTGCTCTCGCGCAATTCGGCCGATACCGGGCTGCGCATCTTCAATTCCATCCAGCACTACGGCCTGGGCATCGTGCGCGCCACCTTCACCGCCGGCGAGCCGACCTGGCCCTACGTCAAGCCGTTCGGCACCGACCTGTTCCTGTC
This sequence comes from Stenotrophomonas sp. PS02297, assembly GCF_029959705.1. Lineage (NCBI taxonomy): Bacteria > Pseudomonadati > Pseudomonadota > Gammaproteobacteria > Lysobacterales > Lysobacteraceae > Stenotrophomonas > Stenotrophomonas sp. PS02297. The sequence continues at coordinate 1,590 of NZ_JASCOS010000095.1, forward strand.
GGCGAACCCCGAATCGGTGCGGCGCGCGCTGGTGCATGGCATCGCCGCGGCCACCGTCCTGCCGCGCGGCGCCGGCGAGGTGTCCGCCGCCGCCGCGGCCAGCGATACCGGGCGCCCGTCGACGCAACTGCGCATCGCCTTCGATGGCGACGCGGTGATCTTCGGCGACGAGGGCGAGCGCATCTCGCGCGAGCAGGGCGTGGAGGCTTTCGGTCGGCACGAGCGCGAGAACGCGCACGAGCCGCTCAGCGGCGGGCCGTTCCGCAGTTTCCTGTCGGCCCTGCATGCGCTGCAGGCCGCGTTCCCGGCGGGTGAGGAGGCGCCTATCCGCACCGCGCTGGTCACCGCGCGTTCGGCGCCGGCGCACGAGCGGGTGATCCGCACCCTGCGCGAGTGGGGCGTGCGCCTGGACGAGGCGCTGTTCCTTGGCGGACGCCACAAGGGGCCGTTCCTGGAAGCGTTCGGCGCGGACATCTTCTTCGACGATTCCCAGCACAACATCGACAGCGCCCGCCAGCATCACAGCGTCGCCGCCGGGCACGTGCCGCACGGCATCGCCAACGCCGACCGCGTATGAGCGGCGGGGTAGGCGCCCGCGTCCGCCGTACCTGGCGGCATGTGGAACTGCAGTTCCATGGCGACGTCACCCAGACGCGCATGTCGCGCTGGTTCCCGCAGCGGCTGCACGTGGGCTATACCCGCACCATGCTCGCCGCGCTGTGGCTGCATCCAGATCCGCGCCGCATCGGCATCATCGGGCTGGGGGGCGGGGCCCAGACCAAGTTCTGCCACCTGCATCTGCCCTCGGCGCGCATCGACGTGGCGGAGAACGATGCGGACGTGATCGCCCTGCGCGGCGAATTCCAGATCCCGGCGGACGACGCGCGGCTGCATGTCGAATGCGTCGACGGCGCACGCTGGCTGCGCGGAAATCGCGGTTGTTTCGACCTGCTGCTGCTCGACGCCTACGACGCGCAGGGGATCCCCGCAGCGCTGTCCACGCAGGCGTTCTACGACGACTGCCGCGCCGCGCTCGGCGCCGACGGCGTCATGGCCAGCAATCTCTACGACACCGACACCCGCGCGCACCTTGCGCGGCTGCGCCGCAGTTTCCACGGCAACGTGCTGAAACTGGACGAACCGGACATGAGCAACAAGGTCGCTATCGCCTGGAACGGCAGGCCGCAACCGGGGCCGGTCGACGCGGCGCTGGCGGCGTTGCCCTGGGGTGCGCGCGGGCAGCTGCGGGCTGGATTCAGGCGATTGGCCGCGGCTTGGCAACGGCTGGCGCGCTGAAGGGCTCGATTCCATGGCGCGCTGCGTGGCCCGCCAGTCCCCTTACGCTGGCCGCCTGCAGGGCCGCAGTGGCTTGAGCGATGCGTCGGGCGATGCGTGGTTTCACGCATGCCGTGGCGTACACGGCCGGTATGGCGGCCAGGTCATTGCGGCCGGTTGCGGCGGCCCCCGTATCTGCTCCGCCGCGCCGCGCTGCCAACAGCGTGTCGACGGATTGCCGCTGACGCCAGCGGGGCGGACATGGGCATCGCCGGGAAGGGCGGGGTGTGTCGGATCATGAAGTGTTCGACGATCCGGTCACGCGTTGGAAAGCGCAGCTGCGCCGGCATCGGCAGCCCAAACTGAATCGCGGCCCGGCCTGCATTTGCTTTGCGCGCGGAAAGTCTCTACGGTGCACGGGCTGAATTACAAGGGTCACCTTGAATCGTGGCCCGATGCTGTAGATACCTTCTCTACACTGTTGCACCCGCTTCTCAATTCTCCTTGAAATCAGCGTCCCTGCCGCGAATGCGGCTTCATCCGTAACAAGGAGCATTGAAATGTCCCAGTCCCAGTCCGGTACCGTGAAGTGGTTCAACGACGCCAAGGGTTTTGGCTTCATCACCCAGGATGGCGGCGGCGAAGACCTGTTCGTCCACTTCCGTTCGATCGAATCGTCCGGCTTCAAGTCGCTGCAGGAAGGCCAGAAGGTCACCTATGTGGCGGTGAAGGGCCAGAAGGGCATGCAGGCCGACCAGGTCCGCGTGGTCTGATCCGACCGGCTATCGCTTGATGAAAAAGCCCGGCTTCGAGCCGGGCTTTTTCATTGGACCGCAGGGCCGCACGCAACGTTGAAGATGACGGGGGAGAACTCGTGATTCCCGCCCGCATGACCATGCTGGCGGAATCCTGCGTATCGCTTCCATCTCCGGTCCGGCAGGCGTGGTGAACGCTGCTGCAGACCGGCTGTCTTGGATCGGCGTGACCGAAAGAACGGCAGGACCTCCTCGCCGCGCAGCCGTCCGAAGCGGCGTACAGGATGCGCGCCATCAACAATCAGCGCGGCGCGGCCACGTATCGTTCGCCGATCCCGCATTGATGCCGATGGCGGCACCCATGCATGGGGTGCATGGGTGCGGTCGATGCCTCATGAGGTGGATGCAGGGCGGTCGGCGGCATCGGCCGTCGATGTGCCCTGTCCGGTGCGCTTCCTGGCGAGCTTCTCTTCCTTCTGTTTCTTCTTGGCAAGCTCGCGCTGGCGTTTCTCGAATGAATAATTGATCTTGGCCAAAGTTGTCGTCCGTTGGGGAGGGGAAGGATCAGGCTTTTTCCGGGGGAGTATCGGCGGTCGCCGGTACCGCCTTGCCACCGCGCTCGGTCGGGGCGGGTTTCACGGCTTGAGCCTTGCCACGCAAGGGGGTGTTGCCGAGTACCTCGATCTTTCCCCCGGCCTTGCCGAATGCGACCAGGTCCTCGGCGATGCGCTCACCGGTCAGCGGGCCCTGCTGGGGTGGGCTGGCGAAGCTCGAGCCGGTTCTTCTGGGGGCTGCGATGTCTGACTTGCGGATGGTGCTCATCTTTATTCCTCATGCAAGTGTCGATTCAATGGTGCGGCTTCCCGGATGCGCGTATTCCTCGCGGACGGCCTTGCAGTAGGGGCCGCCCATGACGAAGGATCTGCATACCGCCGGTCGGCTTGCATAGATCCGGCAATTCATCCTCTGCCCATCCAGTGCCACGCACCAGCCCTCCGGATCGCGGGCCATGACCGGCAGGCCATGCAGGCGCGTGGTCAGGTGCGCAGGCGCGCTGTCCTCGCTGCCCAGTACTACCGTCAGGCGGCAGCACACCGCATCGCAAGACGTGCAGTGGACAGCGGTGGGCGTCTGGCAGGTGGACGGTTTCAACGCATGCCTCGCTGCGTGTGGCACGGCGTGGCGCGCGCCGTGGTTACCCGCTTGCGGACCAGGCGGGCCGCGGCCAGCGGGTGCCTGCCGGGGCGGATGTGGAGGGGATACCGCGGGCGCGGTGCCGGTTTGCAGACCGAATGTGCGGGCACAGGATGCTCCCATTGAGCGGCCGTCCGGATAGCCGGTGCCGATGGCGCAGGGAAAGGAGAGCGGAGCGGGCAACTGCCTTGGCGGCTGCGCGGAGCGCGCGTGGCAGGCATCGCCTGCATGGGCATGCTAGCACCATGCGGGAACGAGCGGCTTCACGCAGGCTTGGCGACGTGGGCGTGCAGCGCATCGATCAGGCCCGGTGGCCGTGTCCGCGCGCATTACCCGGTGACACCGCGTTTGCCGGCTTTCAATGGCCCGACCACCCGATAGTTGTTGAGGACGACGCCGGACGGCAGCGCCTTCGAGTCGGCCAGCTCGAACGTACATGCCGGGGTTCCGTCCGCGAAGAAACGCTTGCCGGTGCCGAGCAGCAGCGGATAGACGACCAGCAGTACCTCGTCCACGAGCGCGTGTTCGAGCAGGGGCGATGTGAGCGTGGAGCTGCCCGACAGGATCAGCGGGCGGACACCCTGGGACTTGATGCGGCGGATGTCGGTGAGGATGTCCGGCCCGAGGCCTTCGGCCGGCCCCCATGCCAGGCTTGCCGGGCGATGGGTGGCGACGTATTTGGTCGCAGCGTTGAGATTGTCGGCCAGCGCGCCGTGCGGTGCCTGTGGCCAGAAGTCCGACCAGATGTCATAGGTGCGCCGTCCCAGCAGCAGATCGAAGCCGGTGCCATGGGCCAGGGTGATTTCCTCGCGGCCAGCCGGCGTCCGGTAGGGCGCGCTCCAGTTGCTGAAAGGGAATCCGCTTTCGTCGGCTGAATGCTGGATCACCCCATCCAGCGAGATGTGTTCGATGATCCTGAGTGTTCTCATCCGGGGCTCCGTTTGACCGGGGGAATTCGGGCCGGGCGCATGGCGGCGCGCGATGAATGGCAGGAACATGGTTCCGCCGCAGCGGTCGATGGCGGGCATCCCCGGTGCTGGACGGCGTTGGGCGATGCAGGCGGTGGCGTCGCGGCGGAACGTGTCTGGCCATGGTCGACACGGTACACGCGGTTGCCGTTTCAGGTGCATCGCATTAGGATGGAAACGCTTTCGCGGGTTATTCCCGGCGGCGCTTCGCCGCATCCTGGTCTGCACGAATGCGGCAGATCCCCCCGCACAGCACCCACCCGGTGACGAAGGGGCGGGGCATGTTCCCCGGCCGGTGGCGTCTGCGCCTTCCCATCCTCTCGCCATGGCCGCCTGTTGGCGGCCACCGGGTGTTTCGCGCGCTGCGTGGGACCGAACGGCTGTTTCTCCCGCGCGGCGCATAACGCGCCCTTGCGCAGTGTCGTCGCGTCCAGCGCGGCGACGGCTACACAGGAGAAACAACCCGAATGACCATGCGTATCGCCATCCTTGGCGCCGGCCCCAGTGGCCTGGCGCAACTGCGTGCCTTCGAATCCGCCCGCAGGGCCGGAGCACACGTGCCGGAGATCGTCTGCTATGAAAAGCAGTCCGATCTCGGGGGAATGTGGAACTACACGTGGCGCACGGGACTGGACGCCTATGGCGAACCCGTGCACGGCAGCATGTACCGCTATCTCTGGTCCAACGGGCCGAAGGAAGCCCTCGAATTCGCCGACTACGGTTTCGAGGAGCACTTCGGCCGCCCGATCGCCTCATACCCGCCGCGCGCGGTGCTGCGCGACTACATCATGGGCCGCATCGAGAAGAGCGGTGTGCGCGACCAGATCCGCTTCAGGATGGCGGTGCAATGGGTGGAGTACTCGGAGCAGAGCGGCCGGTTCACCGTCAGCGTGCGCGACCTGGAGAAGGACGAACTGGTCAGCGAGGAATTCGACCGCGTGATCGTCGCCACCGGGCATTTCTCCACGCCCAACGCGCCGTTTTTCGAGGGGCTGGAACGCTTCCCGGGACGCGTGCTGCACGCGCACGATTTCCGCGATGCCTGCGAGTTCGCCGGCAAGGACCTGCTGCTGGTGGGCAGCAGCTACTCGGCCGAGGACATCGGCACGCAATGCCACAAGTACGGCGCGCGTTCGGTGACCTTCAGCTACCGCAGCGCACCGATGGGCTACGACTGGCCGGACGCGTTCGACGAGAAGCCATTGCTGCTGCGGGTGGACGGCAATACCGCGCATTTCGCCGACGGCAGCAGCCGGGACGTGGGCGCGATCATCCTGTGCACCGGCTACCAGCATCATTTCCCGTTCCTGCCCGACGCGCTGACCCTGCGTACCCGCAACCGGCTGTATCCGGGCGACCTGTACAAGGGCGTGTTCTGGATCGACAACCCGAAGCTGATGTACCTGGGCATGCAGGACCAGTACTACACCTTCAACATGTTCGATGCGCAGGCCTGGTGCGCGCGCGATGCGATCCTCGGCACGATGGAGCTGCCGGACGAGGCGGCGATGCGCGCCGACAGCCGGGCATGGCTGGCACGCGAGGAAGCCTGCCGGAATGCCGACGACGACATCGATTTCCAGACCGCCTACGTGCGCGACCTGCTCGACGCCAGCGACTATCCTGATTTCGATGTCGAAGCGGTGGCGACGCTGTTCAAGCAATGGAAGCGCGACAAGAAGGACGACATCCTCGGCTACCGCAACCGCAGCTACCGTTCGGTGCTGACCGGCACGCTGGCGCCGCCGCACCACACGCCGTGGATGGAAGCGATGGACGATTCGCTGGAAGCGTTCCTGGCCGCAAGCGCGCTGGAGGAGCCGCAGCGGCTTACCGCCTGAGACAGGGCCGGCGCCTGCCGCGGCCGGTGCCGGTTTCGAGCGCGTCGTCGTCAGCCGGATGCGTCGTCCGATGGCAGCACGATGTCGGTAAGGCGCCAGCGCAGGCACTGCCGGGTCAGCACGAAAACCACTTCGCCGCCGCCGTCGAGTCGCCGGGTGGCGGTGAAGCGCGACAGCGATTCGTAGCGCCCGCGCGCGCCCTGCAACGGCCGCGCGGGCGCCGGCGGGCCCCAGGTGTCGCCGTCGGCGGTATCGCCGGTGGCGCGTTTCCACACGCCATGGCCCTGCAGCAGGGCGGCGATGCCGGCGGGCGTGACCATCACGTCCACTGCCGCGCCGGTCAGGCGGCCGGCCACGCCCAGCGCCACGACGCCGAACAGGCTGGACTGCAGGTCGCTGCCGGCCCGTCGCACCAGCTGGTCGTCGAGCTGCGCCTTGAGGTTGACCCGCAGCGCGGGGAAATCGACGTAGCGCGAAAGACGCGCCGCGTCGCGCTGTTCGATTGCCTTGCCGATGCCGTGGATCGCCAGCCAGGGGCCAGCGGCGACGTAGGCGGCGAGTAGTACCAGCAGCGCGGCGAAGGCCGGGAGCAGCCATTTCTTCATGCGCATGCTCCGCGGCTCAGACCGGCAGTTCGGGATGGGATTCGGCCCAGCGCCGCAGCATCACCAGGGTTTCGGCCCAGGCCTGGCTGCAGAAGCCCAGGAATTCGCTGTCCGGGTTCCAGCCCAGGTGATGGAATTCCACTACCGTCATCGGTTCGCCTTCATGCGGCAGGCCGCGCCAGGCGCCGGGGCTGGCGCGGCGCGACAGCTCGAAGCGGATCTCGGTGCCGGTCCAGGCCGAGGCCGGGCTCTGCGCCGGGTGGCGGCTTATGACTTCCCAGCGCACGCAGCGTTCGGGGGCGTCGAGTACATGCATCGCCACCACGCCATGCGCCGGCCCGGGGTTGTGGCTGAGCACGCTGGCACCGTCGATCACGCTGCTGGCATGGGGAATCCACCAGCGGCCGAGGCCTCCGGCCGTGGCCAGGCCGGCGTGGACGGTGGCCAGCGGTGCGTCGATCCAGATCTGGTGATGGATGGCGGCCATGGCGGCGGCTCCGTTGGGCGACTGCCGGCTAGGGTGCCGCAAATCCAGCGGGCCGGCGTGAACCCGGTCGCCTCAGAATTCCAGGTCCAGCGCCGCGCAGAGGTAATCGACGAACGGCCCCAGCGCGGCAAGGTCGGTGGCGAGCGTCTGGCGCAGGCGCGGACCGGTCATGACCGCATCGTCCAGCGGGCGCCACAGCACCCAGTTGCGATGCTTGAGGTCGTCGATGCATTCGAAATCGGCGGGGAAGCCGCGTGGCGCGCGCACCAGCTTTTCGCTGGTCTCGAATTCGTAGCGCCGGCGCGTGGCCGGCGCATGCGCGGCGGCCTTCCAGCTGCCGGGATTGTCGAAGATGAACTGGCGGATGCGGCGCTGCGTGTCCGGCTCCGGATGCCAGATGCCGGCACCGACGAAACTCTCGCCAGGCGCCAGGTGGATGTAGTACGACGGCGCCGGCACCTGCTTGCGGCGCTCATGGAACAGGCGTGCGCCCTGCCAGGTCTTGTACGGGGTCTTGTCGTTGGAGAAGCGCGAGTCGCGGTAGATGCGGAACAGCGAGCCGCCGACGGTGCGCGGGTCGGCGCGGAAATGCGCGCTGACCTGCGCCAGGTCCGGTTGCAGGTCGGCGATCAGGCGCAGGAACGGCTGCCGCACGTGTTCTTCGTACTGGTGCTTGTGTTCTGCGAACCAGGGCTTCTCGTTGTGGCGGGCGAGGCCGCGCAGGAACTTGAAACTGGCGTCGCTGAAATAGGCGGTCATGGCGTTTCCTGCAGGGTGTGGCGCCACTGCTCCAGTGCATCGAGCAGGGCCAGCGAGGCGGGATTGTCGTGGTGTTCGCCGCGCAGCGCGCTGATCTGCGCCAGGTATTCGTCCATCGTCTGTTCGGCCATGCCCTGCGTGGTGAAGCGGCGATGGCGGTAGTCGTCCCAGCGCGCCCGTTCGCCGGCATCCAGCGTGTGCGGATGGTTGCGCGCGCGGTAACGGAACAGCAGCTCCGGCAGGCGTGGGTCGCGGAAGTTCGCCTCCATCCCGGCCAGCGCGTCGGGCGGGCAGGTGCGCACGCGCGCCAGCTGCGCGCGGTCGCCCTCGGCGAGGAAACCGTCGTACAGCGCTCCGTCGGGATCGGGCGGGCCCTCGGCCGGACGCTCGCGGGCGAATACCCGGCGTACCTTCTCGGCCAGTTCGGGCCCATGCGCGCGCAGCTGCGCGGCGCGCGCCTCCACGGCCGCCGGGTCGATGCCCAGCCGCTCGAAATCGGGGGCGCGCAGGTGGTTCCAGGCCACCAGCGCCGGCACCTTGTTCAGGTGCACTTCCTTGAGCGGGATGCGCTGCTGGCCTTCGGGCAGGTCGGCGGCGCGGGTATACAGGCGCTGCGCGATCTCCTCCACGGACAGGTCCAGCAGCGCCTGCGGGTCGCTGTCCAGGTCGAACACGATGACCCGGTTGCCGATGTGCGGGTGCGTGGCCAGCGGCAGTACCGGCGCCGCGCACAGGCGGCTGGCGGGGTAGCGCATCGAGATGTGCAGCGCCGGCTGCATCGCCACCATGTCCAGCAGGCTGGCGACGAAACGCTTGTCGCGCAGCTTCAGCGCGTAGTCCCACATGCGCGGCTGCGCCTGCCGGAACTTCCGCGCCATGCCGATGGTGGCATGCACGTCGGACAGCGCCTCGTGCGCATCGCCTTGGCGCACGTCGTTGGCCAGGGCCAGGTGCTCGAGCTTGAACGAAGTAGCGCCGTCCTCGCGCTGCGGCCAGACGATGCCGTCCGGGCGCAGCGCATGCACCAGCCGCAGCATGTCCAGCAGGTCCCAGCGCGAGTTGCCGCCGCGCCACTCGCGCTCGTATGGGTCGAAGAAATTGCGGAACAGGCCGTGGCGGACGAACTCGTCGTCGAAGCGCAGCGTGTTGTAGCCCAGCGTGCAGGTCTGCGGGCGCGCCATCAGCTCGGCGATGCGGGCGAAGGCCTCGGCCTCGCTCACGCCCTCGGCCAGCGCGCGCTGCGGCGTGATGCCGGTGATCAGCGTGGCGATGGGCGAGGGCAGCAGATCGTCGGCCGGCCTGACGAAGAAGCTGACCGGCTCCTCGATGGCCTGCAGCTGCGCGTCGGTACGCACCGCGGCGAACTGCGCGATGCGGGTGCGGCGCGGATCCTGGCCGAAGGTCTCGAGGTCGTAGAACAGGAAGGTATCGGGCATGGGCGTCTTACCGTCGGCCAGTGGTTTTCGCCGGTCGTGGCGACGGCGTCGTTGCCTGTCGGGCACGGGTCATCAGTACGCTCCTTCCAGCACCGGCAACTGCGCCTGGATGATGTCCTCCAGCGCGGCCCAGTCGATGCGCTCCAGCGTGGTGTGGCCGGCGCAGGCCTCGGCGAGGATGCGCTGCTGCAGCCGCGTGCGTTCCAGCGCCACCGCGTACGGCGTGTGCAGGAAGGTGACCATGGTGTAGTGCGGCACGAAGCGCGTGGGCCAGCGCCGCTGCAGTTCCTGTTCCAGTTCGCGCTGCAGCAGGAAGACCGGGTCGGCGACGTGGTCGCGCATCTCCAGGTAGTTGTCCAGCGCCATCTGCTGGATCGCCGCGGCGTTGGGCTTGCGCTCGGCCTCGAAGGCGGCGAAGGCCCGCGCGGGATCCTCGTGCCTTTCCAGCAGGTCCGCCAGCGCGATGCAGTCCTCGAACGCGCAGTTCATGCCCTGGCCGTGGAACGGCACCATCGCGTGCGCGGCGTCGCCGAGCAGCACCGCCTTGCCGCCCAGGTGCCAGCGGTCAAGGTGCAGGGTGCCGAGCAGGCCAGGCGGGTGTTGTTCCCAGTCGCGGCGCAGGTGCGGGATCAGCGGCAGCGCGTCGGCGAACTCGCGCGCGAACAGCGCCTCGGCCTCGGCGCCGCTGCGCACCGTGGCGAAACTCGGATCGCCCTCGTTGGGCAGGAACAGGGTGACGGTGAAGGTGCCTTCGTCGTTGGGCAGGGCGATGCACATGTAGCGGCCGCGCGGCCAGATATGCAGTGCGTTGGCTTCGATCCGGAAGCCGTTGTCGGCGCCGGGCGGGATCTCCAGCTCCTTGTAGGAGTGGTCGAGGAACTCGGTGCGTTCGCCCAGCGGCGACTTGCGGTTCATCGCCGCACGCAGCGCCGAGCCGGCGCCGTCGGCGCCGACCAGGGGCGTGTCGAAGTGGATGTCGTGCGGCTGGTCGTCGCGGTCGTCGATGAAGCGCGCATAGCCGGCGTCGAAATCCACCGTGTGCAGGCGACGGTGGAAATGGAAGCGGGCGCCGGCGTCCTCGGCCAGCTGCAGCAGGGTGGTGTTGAGGTCCTTGCGGTGCACCGACCAGATCACTTCGCTGTCGTCGCGGCCGTAGCGCTGCAACTGCGCCGCACCGCCATCGCGCGGGTGCACCATGCGTCCGCGCATCATCACCGTGCGCTCCATCACCGCCGCTTCAACGCCGGCCTGGCGCAGTGCGTTGCGGCCGCGTTCGGCCAGCGCGAGATTGATCGAGCGGCCGCTTTCGTAATCGGCCACGCGCGGGTCGCCGCGGCGTTCGTAGACGGTGACGCGCCAGCCGCGGCGCGAGAGCAGGATGGCGAGCAGGGAGCCGGCCAGGCCGGCGCCGATCAGGGTCAGGTGACGCGGGGAGGAAACGCTCAAGTCGGTGGTTCCGTTGGATCAGGGGCCGGCCCAGGCTTCCACTTCCTCGACGAAGCGCAGCACGTCGCGGTAGCGGTTGTACATGGGGGTCGGGGAAATGCGGATCACGTCGGGCTCGCGCCAGTCGCCCAGCACGCCGACCGACTGCAGGTATTCGAACAGCGAACGGCCCTGTTCGCGTCCGCCGGCCACACGCAGCGACAACTGGCAGCCGCGCCGCCCGGTCTCGGCGGGGGTGACGATCTGCAGCACCCTGGACAGGCGTGCGCGCACCAGCGTCTCCAGATAGCCGGTCAGCTGCAGCGACTTGGCGCGCAGCGCCTCCATGCCGGCCTGGTCGAACAGTTCCAGCGAGGCGCGCAGCGGCGCAAGCCCCAGCACCGGCGGATTGCTCAGCTGCCAGCCCTCGGCGCCCAGTTCGGGTACGAACTCAGGCGCCATGCGGAAACGCGTGGCCTGCTCATGGCCCCACCAGCCGGCGAAGCGCGGCAGCGTGGTGTCGCGGGCGTGGCGCTCGTGCACGAAACAACCGGCGACCGCGCCCGGGCCGCCGTTGAGGTATTTGTAGTGGCACCACACGGCGAAATCGGGAGCGACATCGTGCAGCGCCAGCGGCACGTTGCCGACCGAGTGCGCCAGGTCGAAGCCGATGTTGGCGCCCTGCGCGCGTGCCAGCCGGGTGATCGCATCCAGGTCGAACGCCTGTCCGGTGCGGTACTGCACGCCGGGCCACAGCACCAATGCCACGCGCCTGCCGTGCTCGGCGATGGCGCGTTCGATCGCCGCCATCGACAGCGTGCCGTTGGCCTCGTCCGGCTGCACTTCGATCAGGTCGGTGGCCGGGTCGAAACCATGGAAGCGGATCTGCGCCTCGACCGCGTGGCGGTCGGTGGGGAAGGCGCCGGCTTCCATCAGGATCGCCGGGCGCTCGCACGTGGGCCGGTAGAAGCTGACCGTCATCAGGTGCAGGTTCACGCTCAGCGTGTTCATCGCCACCACTTCCACCGGCTGCGCGCCGACCACGCGCGCCAGCTGGTCGCGCACCAGGCGGTGGTAGTTCATCCAGTGGGTCGGGCCGGTGAAGTGGCCTTCGACCGCGATGCGCGCCCACAGGTCCATCACCTCCTGCACCATCGCCTGCGCGCCGCGCGGCTGCAGGCCGAGCGAGTTGCCGACGAAGTAGGCCTGGTCGGCGCCCTGGTGCTGCGGGAACAGGAACTGGCCGCGCAGCTGGCGCAGCGGATCGGCCGCATCGAGCGCGGTGGCATGGGCCGGGGACAGGATTTCGTTCATCGTGGCGCGCGCATTGAAGGGTTGCCGCAGTGTACCGCCGGCCCGCGGCACACGGTCGTAGGAGCGGCTTCAGCCGCGATGGGGCTTGCCCGACAAAGGGTTCGACCGGTAAAGCCCCATCG
>NZ_JASCOS010000096.1:0-13401 GCF_029959705.1 Stenotrophomonas sp. PS02297
GGGGGGGGGGGGGGGGGCCGCCCCCCCCCCCCCGCCGGCGCCGCCGGGGGGGGGGGGGGGGGGCCCCCCCCCCCCCCCCCCCCCCCGCCCCTGCCTGCGAAACGATCCCCGGCGGAATGGCGGATTTTCCCCCTTCACGCATCTACCCGTTTGGTCCATGATGCGCGCCCGCCGGAACCCGGCGGGCGCGCAGCTGCGTGGCAACGGATGCTGCGTCCCTCCCCCAACGGTGATCGCATCTGTTCATGGCGCCCCTCGCGGGCGCTTTTTTTCGTAGGCAGTAAAGGAAACGCAAAACGATGTATCTGAAGTCGACCCCCCTCCGCTCCGCGATCGCGCTGGCCCTTGCCACCGCCTGCAGCGCCCCCGCCCTCGCCCAGTCCAATGACGGCACCACCACCCTGGACCGTGTCGAGATCACCGGCTCGCGCATCCGCCAGGCCAACGTCGAGACCGCCAAGCCGGTCATCGCGCTGACCCGCGCCGAGATCGAGAAGAAGGGCTACGTCAACGTCGCCGACATCCTGCAGGACGTCACTGCGGCCGGTTCGCCGGCGCTGAGCCGCGCCTCGGCGCTGTCCTCGGCGCGCGACTATGGCGGCATGTTCGTCAGCCTGCGCAACCTCGGCCCGGAACGCAGCCTGGTGCTGGTCGATGGCCGCCGCATGGGCGTGAGCGCGGGCGGCTATTCGGACGTGGGTTCGATCCCGTCGGCGATCGTCGAGCGCGTGGAAGTGCTGACCGACGGCGCCTCGGCACTGTATGGCTCCGACGCCATCGCCGGCGTGGTCAACATCATCACCCGCAAGAACTTCGACGGCGGCCAGGCCAACGCCTATGTCGGCCAGTACAGCGAAGGCGACGGCCAGAAGCGCTCCTACAGCGCCACCTACGGCAAGACCTTCGAGCGCGGCTGGGTCACCGTCGGCGCGGAGAAGGTGAAGGAAGACCCGGTGCTGGGCGGCGCGCGCGAATTCACTGCCTATCCGAACGGCCCGTACCACCCCACCGACGGCCTCAACGGCACCACCGAATGGGGCTCGGTCACCGTCGATGGCAAGGTCATCAGCGTCGGCCCCGGGGGCGATCCGTCCAGGGTGGAAGACTTCAAGCCGCTGGACCGCTCGGTCTACGCCAACACCAAGACCAACATGACCCTGCTGTCGGGCCTGGAGCGCCGCTCGGCGTTCGCCAACGGCGGCTTCCAGATCACCGACGACCTGCGCGTGGTCGCCGACGTGCTGTACAGCGAGCGCGAATCGCTCAAGCAGCTGGCCGGCTACCCGTACTCGGTGTCCTCGGCGCAGGCCGCCAGCGGTGCGCGCGCGATGCTGTCCAAGGACAGCGCGTTCAACCACTGGGGCAAGGACGTGCTGTTCTCGCACCGCACCGAGGAGTTCCCGCGTGCGACCAACAACAGCCTGACCACCAAGCGCGCCAGCCTGGGTCTGGAAGGCAGCTTCGAAACCGGCTCGCGCTTCTGGGACTGGAACGTGGGCTACATGTTCAACCGCAACGAGGGCGAGCGCCGCACGCTGCAGAGCATGTACCAGCCCAACGTCAACAAGGCGGTGGGCGCTTCGTTCATCGACGACAACGGCGTGGCCCGCTGCGGCACCCGCGACAACGTGATCGAAGGCTGCGTGCCGTGGAACCCGCTGGCGCCGATGGGCAGCAACAGCCCCGGCTCGCTCAGCGGCGATCCGGCCGTGCGCGACTACCTGTTCCGCAGCTTCGTCGACGACATCCAGAGCACCACCAAGGTGATCAGCGCCAACATCTCCGGCTCGCTGTTCAGCCTGCCGGCCGGCGACGTGATGGCCGCGATGGGCGTCGAGCACCGCAGCGAGGAAGCCAGCTACACCCCCGACCTGATGGTGCAGAACGGCGAGATCGCCGGCACCAGCGGCCAGCCGACCCGTGGCGACTACAAGCTGGACGAGGTCTACCTGGAACTGCAGGTGCCGCTGCTGGCCGACCTGCCGTTCGTGCGCGAGCTGTCGCTGGACGTGGCCGGGCGTTACTCGGACTACAACAACTTCGGCGGCACCACCAACAGCAAGTTCGGCCTGAAGTGGAAGCCGGTGGACAACCTGCTGGTGCGCGCCACCTACGGCACCGGCTTCCGTGCGCCGACCGTGGACGACCTGTACGGCGGCACCGTCACTACCCGTGACCGCATCACCGATCCGTGCGACCGCTCCTTCGGCGCGGCCGCGCGCAACAGCGAAGTGGCCGCACGCTGCACCGCCGCCGGCATGGGCAGCGACTTCCGCCAGAAGACCGGCGACGGCGAACTGGCCAGCACCTCCGGCGTGCAGGCGGTGACCGACTTCACCTCCGGCTCCAACCCGGACCTGAAGCCGGAAACCGCCAAGACCTGGACCGTGGGCCTGGTCTACAGCCCCGACTTCGTCTCCGGCCTGGACCTGAGCCTGGACTGGTGGAAGATCCGCATCGACAACGTGATCGTCGGCGAATCGGCCACCGACATCCTCAACCAGTGCTACGTGCAGGGCATCGCCTCGGCGTGCTCGCGCTTCACCCGCTACACCTCCGGCACCAACAAGGGCCAGGTCAGCGGCATGAACCGCTCGCTCAACAACGCCGGCTACCAGGAAACCGCCGGCTACGACGTCGGCGTGCGCTACCGCCTGCCGGAGCTGGCGATCGGCCAGATCTCGCTGCGCCTGAATGCCACCTACGTGGACTACCTGGCGCGCAAGAGCGACAGCGAAGCCACCACCCCGGTCGACCAGTACACCGGCTGGGGCGGCAACTTCCGCGTGCGTTCGAACTTCAGCGCCGACTGGCAGCGCGGCGACTTCGGCCTGACCTGGAGCACCCGCTACTACTCCGGCATGAAGGAAAAGTGCTCCTACGACCTGGACGGCGGCCCGGAGTGCAACCTGCCGGACTTCCGCTCGCCGTATACC
Organism: Stenotrophomonas sp. PS02297; assembly: GCF_029959705.1. Taxonomy (NCBI): domain Bacteria; kingdom Pseudomonadati; phylum Pseudomonadota; class Gammaproteobacteria; order Lysobacterales; family Lysobacteraceae; genus Stenotrophomonas; species Stenotrophomonas sp. PS02297. The sequence goes on from NZ_JASCOS010000096.1 coordinate 2,937, forward strand.
GACGTGCAGCCGAGCAGGAAGGTCGGCTCCAACTCCTTCCACGACCTGCAGGTGCGCTATGCCCTGCCGTGGAACGGCACCGTGTCGCTGGGCGTGAACAACGTGTTCAAGCATGAAGGCCCGATCATGTACAGCCAGCCGAACAGCAGCTTCACCTACTACGGTGGCTTCGACATCGGCCGCTTCATGTACATGAAGTACCAGCAGCGCTTCTGATCGTCCGGTCAGCGACGCGTTCCATCCGGCAAAGGCACCGCAAGGTGCCTTTGCTTTTTCCGCATCCGGCGGAAGCCGAACCCGAACACCACACAACGGTCATCTTCCTGTCATCCCCGCGCGGTAGAGCCGCGGCGGCGCAGGCGCTACCGTGGCGTTCTTCCCCCTTTCGGATCACCGCCATGCTGCGTTCGCTGGCGCTGGCCGGCGTCTGCGTGATGCTGGCCGGCTTCGCTTTGTCCTCGCCGATGCCGCCGCTGTCGCTCAGCGCGCGGCTGGCCGCGCCCGGCGGCACCTCGCCGATGGTGCCCACCGCGCGCATCGACGCCCTGCTCGCGCGCCTGCCGCACCGCCAGGGCATGGTGCCCGGCAGCGAGGGCGTGGCGCTGCACTGGCTCGCCCTCGACCCCGGCGATTACCGCCTGCAGTACCGCTATCTGGGCAAGGGCGGGCGCTTTCCCGAGTTTTCGCTGGACGCCACCGCACCGGCCGCGGACGCCATGCCGCCCGCGCCGCGCGGCACGGTGATCCTGCTGCATGGCTGGATGATGGATGGCGGCTCGCTGCTGCCCTGGGCGCTGGAGCTGGCGCAGGACGGCTACCGCACCATCGCCCTGGACCTGCGCAACCACGGCCGCTCCGGGCAGGCGCCCTCCGGCTACGGCACCCGCGAAGGCGACGACGTGGCCGCCGCGCTGCGCGCGCTCGACGCCCGCGGCGAGATCAGCGGACCGGTGCACCTGCTCGGCGTGTCCTACGGTGCGGCCACCGCGATCTTCGCCGCGCGCGAACTCGGCCCGCGGCTGCGCAGCGTGGTGGCGATGGAATCCTTCGACAACGCCGGCCAGGCGATCCGCGCGATGGTGCCGCACATGCTGTCGCGCCCGCCCGAACGCATCAGCGACTACGTCGCGCTGCCGCTGGCGCGCTGGCAGTACGGTGGCAGCGGGCTGGACGCGGCCATCGCCGCCGCCGACCGCAGGCTCGGCATCGACCTGGACCGCGTGGATGTCGGTCAGGCGCTGGCGCAGGTGCCGGCCTGCGTCCTGCTGCTGCATGGCCGCGACGATGCGCACATCCCCGTCGCGCAGGGCCGCGCCCTGGCCGCCGCCGCGCCGCGCGCGCGCTACCTGGAGCTGCAGGGCGAGGACCACCTGACCCTGCCGCTGCGGCTGGACCGCCTCTCGGGCGTGGTCGACGACTGGTTCGCGCAGGCCGGCAACGACGGGGCGCCCTGCCCGATACCTGCCGCACCCGCATCCGGCGGAACGGTCGTGGCGGCATCCCCGGCCACGGGTGCGGCGCCAGTCCCGAAGGACTCGGCCGGGAAAGCGTTTCGCGGCTGAAGCCGTTCCTACCGTGCCAGGGCCTGCGAACGCGCCCGTGCCGCGGCGCGCACGCCGGCGGTCGCGAACACCACCAGCCCGGCCCAGATCAGGCCGAAGCCGACCAGCTGCGAGGGCGCGAACGGTTCGCGCAGGATCAGCACGCCGATCAGGAACTGCAGCGTCGGGCCGATGTACTGCAACAGCCCGACCACCGACAGCGGAATGCGGCGCACGCCGTAGGCGAAGGCGATCAGCGGCACCGCGCTGACCACGCCGGCCAGCACCAGCAGCGCATCGTTGCCCCAGCCCCAGCCGGACACGAAACCGCCGCCGTGGCCGTTCTCGGCCCACAGCGCATAGGCCAGCGCCGGCGCCACCATGAACAGGCTTTCCACGCCGAGCCCGGTCACCGCCTCGACCACCACCAGCTTGCGCAGCAGTCCGTACAGGCCGAAGGTGATCGACAGCCCGATCGCGATCCACGGCGCGCGCCCGCTCTGCCAGGTCAGCCAGGCCACGCCCAGCGCCGCCAGCGCCACCGCCAGCCATTGCAGCCGGCCCAACCGCTCGCGCAGCACCGCCACGCCCAGCACCACGCTCAGCAGCGGATTGATGAAATAGCCCAGGCTGGTCTCGACCACGTGGCCGGCGTTCACCGCCCAGATATACAGGCTCCAGTTGGCGCCGATCAGCAGGCTCGACAGCCCCAGCAGCCAGAACCGCCGTGGCGTCGCCCACACCTCGCGCAGCCAGCCCCAGCCGCGCACGAGGCCCAGCCCGCCGATCAGCAGCACCGCGCTCCAGATGATGCGGTGGGCGATGATCAGGAACGACGGCACTTCGATCAGCAGCCGCCAGTACAGCGGGAACAGGCCCCAGATGACGAAGGCCAGGGTGGTGGCCAGCAGGCCGTTGCGGTGTTCGTGGGCGGGCGTCATGCGCGGCGCATCCGGGCCAGGGTGATGACCACGACGCCGGCCAGGATCACCGCCATCGCACCGATGTCGGCAGCGCTGAAGCGCTCGTGCGCGATCCACGCGCCCAGCGCCACCGCGATTACCGGGTTGACGTAGGCATAGCTGCTGGCCAGCACCGGGCGCACGTTGTGCAGCAGCCACACGTAGGCGGTGAAGGCGACGATGGAGCCGAACACGCACAGGTAGGCCACCGCCAGCACGCCCTGCAGCGACGGCGGCGCGGTCATGCGTTCGCCGCGCAGCAGGCCGGCCACCACCAGGATCGCGCCGCCGCACAGCATCTGCCCGGCGGCGGTCATGAACGGCGACGGCAGGTCGCGCCCGCGCGACCAGATCGAACCGGCGGCCCAGCCCAGCGGCGCCACCAGCAGGAACACCAGCCCGGCCGGCGTCGCGGTCAGGCTGCTGCCGGCGTTGAGCCACAGCACGCCGGCGAAACCGACCGCGATGCCCAGCCATTCGCCGCCGGTCACGCGCTGCCCGCGGAACGCGGAGAACAGCGCCATCCACAGCGGCACCGAGGCCACCGCCACCGCGGCCAGGCCCGAGGACACGTCGCGCTCGGCCAGCACCACCATGCCGTTGCCCAGGAACAGCAGGCTCAGGCCCATCACCGCCAGCGTCCGCCACTGCGCGCGCGTCGGCGGGGCCACGCCGCGCCAGCGCAGCAGCGCATAGAGCACGCCGCCGGCGATGACGAAGCGGGTGCCGGAGATCACCGACAGCGGCGGCATGCCGCCCTCCAGCGCAAGATGGATGCCCAGGTAGGTCGAACCCCAGACGACGTACACGAGGAACAGGGCCAGAACGACAAGGCCGCTCCGTGGAGCAGCCGACGTGGTGGGGGGCGCAGACATGGGGCAGGTACCGCCATCCGGGGGAATGCGGATTCTAGGGCACCGCGGCGCTGGCGATCAGCGCGAAAAACGGCATGCTGTATCCGCCCCGGCCGCGCCTGGCGGCGGGGTCGCCCCGGCCATGCCCGGCCGGGCGCGGACAGCCGCTTTCCACGCGAGGACCTTTCCCGGCATGCGCACTTCCACGGCCGCCGCCACCGCCGCACGACCGGAGCGCACCGCGCTGCGGCGCTCCATCGCCAATACCCTCAAGGGCTCGGCCGGCAACCTGGTCGAGTGGTACGACGTCTACGTCTACTCGGTGTTCGCGGTGTATTTCGAGTCGCGCTTCTTCTCCGCCGCCGACAGGAATTCCACGCTGTACGTGTGGGCGATCTTCGCCGCCACCTTCCTGATGCGGCCGGTGGGCGCGTGGTACTTCGGCCGCTTCGCCGACCGCTACGGCCGACGCCTGGCCCTGACCGTCTCGGTGTCGGTGATGGCCGGCTGTTCGTTCGTGGTCGCCATCACCCCCACCGCCGGCACGATCGGCATCTGGGCGGCGCTGATCCTGCTGCTGGCGCGCCTGCTGCAGGGCTTCGCCACCGGCGGCGAGTACGGCACCAGCGCCACCTACATGTCCGAAGCGGCCCTGCCCGGCCGCCGCGGCTTCCTGTCCTCGTTCCACTACGTCACCCTGGTCGGCGGCCACGTGCTGGCGCAGCTGACCCTGCTGGCGATGCTGCTGTTCTGGGACCGGCCGCAGATTTCCGAATGGGGCTGGCGCATCGCCTTCGCCCTGGGCGGCGTGGCGGCGATCGTGGTGTTCTGGCTGCGCCGCTCCATGGACGAATCGCTGGAAGCGTCCTCCATCGCCGCCGCGCGCGAAGGCAGGGCCCGCGCCGCCGGCTCGATGCGCGAACTGTTCGTGCACCAGTGGCGGCCGCTGCTGCTGTGCTTCCTGATCACCGCCGGCGGCACCGTCGCGTTCTACACCTATTCGGTGAACGGGCCGAAGATGATCCAGAGCGCCTTCGCCGGCGACGACCCGATGACCGGCACCCTGATCAACCTCGGCGTGCTCGTGTTCCTGATGCTGCTGCAGCCGGTCGGCGGCTGGCTCTCGGACCTGGTCGGCCGCAAGGCACTGCTGGTGTTCTTCGGCGTCGGCGGCGTGCTCTACAGCGGATACCTGGTAACCCGGCTGCCGCAGCAGCACGACGCACTGGCCGCGTTCGCGACGCTGGCGGTCGGCTTCATCATCCTCACCGGCTATACCTCGATCAACGCGGTGGTGAAGGCCGAACTGTTTCCAACCCACGTGCGCGCGCTCGGCGTGGGCTTCGGCTACGCACTGGCCAACTCGCTGTTCGGCGGCACCGCGCCGCTGCTGTACCAGGCCGCGCTGCGCACCGGCCACGTCGGCGCGTTCGCGCTCTACGTCACCGCGGTGATCGCCGTGTCGCTGCTGGTCTACGTGTTCTTCCTGCAGAACAAGGGGCCGAACTGGCTGGACGGCACGCGCTGATCCGCCGCGCCGTGCTGCCGCATCAGCGGCGCGCGGCGTCGCTGGCCTCGCGCGCGGCCTCGAACTCGGCGCCCTTGTCCCAGGCGGGCCAGCGCCGGCTGTTGGCCAGTTCCAGCCCCAGGTCGTAGACCAGCAGCGTGTCGGCGGCCAGGCCGCGCGCATCCCACTGCGGCGACCACGCGTCGCAGGCCTGGTGGTAGCACCGGGCGAAGTAGGCATCGCGCAGCGCGCGGCCGGCGGCGACGCCGCCGTCGCGCTTGTCCAGGCCGGCGCCAACGGTGATCGCCGGCACGCCCTTGCGGGCGAAGGCGAAATGGTCGGCGCGGTAGAAGAAGCCGGCCTCCAGGTTCGGATCCGGCGACCAGCGCCGTCCGCGGGCCTGCGCCACACGCGCCACATCGCCCTCCAGCGACACGCGGCCATTGCCCCAGGTGGCGATGTCGGCGGTTTCGCCGTCCGGGCTGAACATCTCGATGTTCAGCACCGCGGCGGTCTTCTCCAGCGGTGCCAGCGGATGCTCTGCGTAGTAACTGGCGCCGAGCAGGCCCTTCTCCTCGGCGGTCAGCGCGATGAAGTACAGCGTGCGCTGCGGGCGCGGGCCGGCGGCGAACACGCGTGCCAGTTCCAGCACCGAGGCCACGCCGGTGGCGTTGTCGATGGCGCCGTGACGAATGCTGTCGCCACTGGCGTCGGGCTGGCCGATGCCGAACGCATCCCAGTGCGCGGAGAAGACCACCGATTCGTCCGGATGCGCCGCGCCTTCCAGTTTCGCCACCACGTTGCGGGTGATGACCGGCTCGCGCTTGACCTTGAAGCGGGCCGACAGGCGTGCATCGCCCAGTTCCACCGGGCGGAAATCGGCGCGCATCGCCTTGCGCTTCTCTGCTTCGAAATCCAGCCCGGCGGCGGCGAAGATGCGCTCGGCCAGCGCGCGCTGCATCCAGCCGCGCAACGGCGTGTGCAGCGCCCGCGCGTCGGCATCGCTGCGCTGGATGTCGAACAGCGGCGAGGTGCCGGAGGCCTTCACCGTCGCCCACGGATACGCTGCCGGCGCGGTCTCGTGCACGATCAGCACGCCCGCCGCGCCGCGCCGCGCGGCTTCCTCGAACTTGTAGGTCCAGCGGCCGTAATAGGTCACCGCCCTGCCGTCGAACGCGCCCGGCGCGTCGGCCCCGAAGTCGGCATCGTTGATCAGCACCACCGCGATCCGGCCGTGCAGGTCCACGTCCTTGTAATCGTTCCAGTGCCGCTCCGGCGCGTCGATGCCGTAGCCGACGAACACCAGTGGCACGTTCTCCAGGTCCACGTCGCCGAGCGGGCGCAGGCTCTGCAGGGTCACATCCTCGCCATTGACCAGCGCCTGGCGCTTGCCGGCCAGCTGCAGGCTGGCATCGATGGCACCGTCCACCTGCGCGCGCACCAGCGGCACCTCCTGCACCCAGCCGCCGTCGCTGCCGCCGGGCTGCACGCCGGCCTTGCGGAACTGCTCGACCAGGTAATCGACGGTGCGCTGTTCGCCGGCGGTGGCCGGCGCGCGGCCTTCGAACTCGTCCGAGGCCAGCACCCGCACATGTTGCGACAGCGCTTCCGGGTCGATGCCGCCACCGGGCAGGTCGTTGGCCGCGCTGGCGATGCCGCCGACGAACAGGCAGGACGACAACAACAGCATGCGCATCGGATTCACGGCGGTACCAGACAGCAGGAGAAGCGCGTGATTTTACCCGCAGCAACGCAGCTTGGCTGCTGCGGTACGCCTTCCCGGTTCAACCGGTGCACATGGAGGCGCGGGCCATGGTGCAGGGATTGTCCGGCCCCGTCGCGCACCGGCGTGCGCTCCTATGTACGGCCGCGATCCAGCCAGCATTCCAGGCCCTGGGCGTTGAGTTCGATGTCCATGCCGAGCACGCGCAGCACGCCGGCGTCGTCGAGCCGGCAACCATGCGCGCGGGCGCGCTCCAGGCACAACTCGCCCAGCGCCGCCACCAGCGCGCGGTGGCGGTCGGCGCGGCCATCGCAGGCGCGGGCGATGGCGGTCATCGCGTCGATCTGCACGTGCAGGTCGGCGGCCAGCCGCGCGGTGTCGCGCACGCGCCCATAGTGGGTCAGGTACATCGCTTCCGGCTCCCGCGCCATCAGCCGGTCGATCGAGGCATGCAGCGCCTCCGGCTCGAACTGCACCGGCGAGGTGGTGGGAACGATGAAGGCGCCCTGCGCGCTGTCCAGTTCGCGGTAGGACAGGCCGAAAGTGTCGCCGGTGAACCAGCCGCGGCTGGCCTCGTCCCACACGCACAGGTGGTGGCGCGCATGGCCGGGGGTGTCGATGCACAGCAGCTCGCGCCCGCCCAGCGACAGGCGGTGACCGTCTTCGGCCACCACCACGCGCTCGCCCGCCACCGGCACGATCCGCCCGTAGCTGCGCGCCATTTCCGCTTCGCCGTAGACCGCGGTGGCGCCGGCGACCAGCCGTGCCGGGTCGATCATGTGCGGCGCCCCGCGCGGGTGCAGCAGCAGCCGCGCATTGGGCAGGCGCTGCATCAGCGCACCGGCGCCGCCGGCATGGTCCAGGTGCACGTGGGTCAGGATCAGCCAGTCGATGGCATCCACGCCCAACCCGGCCCGCTCCACCGCCGCCAGCAGGTTCGGCAGCGAGTGGCTGGTGCCGCAATCGATGAAGGCGCCGCGGCCATTGCCCACCAGCAGGTAGGCGGCATCGAAATGGTCGCGCTGGAAGGCGGTGTCGATGACGTGGATGTCGTGCTCGGCGCTCATGCAATGGCTCCCGGGATCCGACCCGATGCTGTCACCGCCACCGGAACGCGGCAATACGGCTTTCGTCGGGTCTGCGGGCGCCTCCGCAGGAGCGGCTTCAGCCGCGATGGGGAATCCGCAGGGCAAACCCTTTGAAGGCTGAAGCCGGTCCTGCGAGAGAAGGCGGCCTTACCGGCGGCGCAGCACGCGCGGCCGCAGCAGCAGCGCCAGCACCATCACCGCGAGGAAGCCGCCGTAGGCGTAGAGCACCGCCAGGATCTGCTTCCACATGGTGTCCGCATCGACGTCGGCCGCGCCGATGCGGTAACCCCAGTGCATGGAGCAGACGCTGACCAGCAGGGCCAGCGCCAGCACGCAAGCGTCGAACACGGTGCGCGCGCGATGCCGCGGCTGGCGCGGGAACCACCAGTACAGCCCGGCCATCACCCCGAACCAGGGCAGGAACAACAGCAACGACAACCAGGCCATCGTGAGCTCCGTGTTGGGCGCGCGCCGGCAGGGCGGGCGCCGTGGCAGGCGGCGGGAAAGCGCCGCGTCAGTCCGCTTCGCGCAGCTGGCGCAGGGCCGCCAGCACCGTATCGACATCCGCTTCGAGCGTGTACTGCCCGCCCTGCAGCGCATCGCCGTGTCCGGCCTGCTTGAGCGCGGCGATCAGCTGGCCGGCATCGCGCGGCGAATCGAAGCCCTGGCTCTGCACCAGCAGCGCGCCCTCGCCGTCGAGCAGCTTGAAGTAGAAGCGGCCGTCCTTCTCGCGGTACTGCTTGAACAGCGGCAGCGCGGCCTTGGCGGCGGCCGCGGCCCTGGGCTTGTCGCCGGCGGCGGACAGGTCACGCAGGCCCACGGCGTGGCGCAGTTCCTTCAGCAGCGGGATGGCGAACTGCTCGCGCAGCTGCTGGCCGCGCCGGCGCAGGATCGCCTCGATCTTCTCCGGCTCGGCCATCAGCGCGTTGTAGCGCTCGCGCAGCGGCGCCAGTTCGCCGTCGATGCGTTCGAACAGCTGCTGCTTGGCCTCGCCCCAGCCGATGCCGGCGGCAAACGCCGCGGCGAACGCGGCGGTCTGCTCGGCCGTGGCGAAGGCCTGGTACATCTGGAACAGCGCCGAGCCCTCGGTGTCCTTGGGCTCGCCGGGCGCGCGCGAGTCGGTGACGATGGAGAACACCAGCTTCTTCAGCTCCTCGCGCGGGGCGAACAGCGGGATGGTGTTGTGGTAGCTCTTGCTCATCTTGCGGCCGTCGAGGCCGGCCAGCGTCGCCACCTGCTCGTCGATCACCACTTCCGGCAGGGTGAAATATTCCTTGCCGTAGATGTGGTTGAAGCGCTGGGCGAAATCGCGCGCCATCTCGATGTGCTGGATCTGGTCGCGGCCCACCGGCACCTTGTCGGCGTTGAAGATCAGGATGTCGGCGGCCATCAGCACCGGGTACATGAACAGCCCGGCGGTGACGCCGGCATCGTCGTCCAGCTGCTCCTCGCGGTTCTTGTCCACGGCCGCCTTGTAGGCGTGGGCGCGGTTGAGGATGCCCTTGCCGGCCACCACGGTCAGGAACCACAGCAGCTCGGTGGTTTCCGGGATGTCGCTCTGCCGGTAGAACCACACCTTGTCCGGGTCCAGGCCGCAGGCCAGCCAGCTGGCGGCGATCTCCAGCGTCGAACGCTGGGTGCGCTCGGGCTCCTGCGACTTGATCAGGCTGTGCAGGTCGGCCAGGAAGAAGAAACTCTCGATCTCCGGCGCGCGGCTGGCCGCGATGGCCGGGCGGATGGCGCCGACGTAGTTGCCGAGGTGGGGAGTGCCGGAAGGGGTGATGCCGGTGAGGACGCGGGTAGTCATGAACGCAGACGTGACGGACGGATTAACCGGCCCAGTGTAACCGCCGCGCGCCAACCCCGCCGCCCGCACCGGTCCGTTCATGGCTCCGTCCCCCGGCCAAGGAGCCCGCCATGTACCGCTTTTCCGCCTGCCTGCTGACCATCCTTGCCCTGTGCGGCTTCCGCGCCGTGCCGCCCCCCGCCACGGGACCGGTGGCCCTGTCGCTGTTCGACCGCGATACCGGCGAGGAGCTGGCCCAGTACCCGCACCGCGGCGATCGCTGGGTGGCCGGCACCCCCGGCCACCGCTATGCCGTGCGCCTGCGCAACCTCACCGGCGAACGCGTGCTGGCGGTGCTGTCGGTGGACGGGGTCAATGCCATCAGCGGCGAAACCGCCGCCCCGGACCAGGCCGGCTACGTGCTCGAGCCCTGGCAGGACAGCGAGATCACCGGTTGGCGCAAGTCGTCGGCGGAGGTGGCGCAGTTCGTGTTCACCGACCACGGCGACAGTTACGCCAGCCGTACCGGCCGCCCGGCCGACGTCGGCGTGGTCGGCATCGCGGTGTTCCGCGAGGCGCGCCCGGTCTACATCGCGCCGCAGCCGATGCCGCGCCGGCCCGCGCCGGTGATCGCGCAGGACGCGCGCGCCGACCGCGCGATGGCCCCGCAGGCGCCGGTCGCGCACGCGGAAGTGCGCGAGCGCCAGCAGTTGGGCACCGGCCATGGCGAGCGCGAAGGATCGGCCAGCCGCGCCACCCGCTTCGAGCGTGCCAGCGGCACGCCGGTCCAGCTCGGCCAGCTGCGCTACGACGCGCGTGCGCGCCTGGTGGCGATGGGCGTCCTGCCGCGCCAGCGCGTGGACACCGCGCCGCGTGCGTTCCCCGGCGGCTTCGTGCCCGATCCGCCGGTGCGCGGACGCTGATCGCCCATGACAGGGACGGGCCGCAGTGCGGCCCGTCCCTCGTGCATCACTGGCGCTGCGCGCCGGTCACCGGCGCCGCCG
>NZ_JASCOS010000097.1:0-13269 GCF_029959705.1 Stenotrophomonas sp. PS02297
CCGCGCCCGGCGGGGGGGCGGCGCCAGCGCCCCCGCCCCCCCCCCCCCCCCCCCCGCCCCCCCCCGGCCCCCCGCGGCCGCGGCCAGCGAATAGCCCATCTTGCCGCTGGAGCGGTTGCCGACGTAGCGCACCGGGTCCAGGTCTTCATACGTGGGGCCGGCACTGATCAGCACGCGCATGCCGTGCAGCCGGTCCGGCGCGGCCGGCGCCGTGGGCGCGGCATTGCCGGCCAGCGCGGCGACGATCGCCTCCGGCTCGCTCAGCCGGCCGGGGCCGGATTCGCCCTCGGCCAGCGGGCCGTCCTCCGGCCCGACCACCTGCACGCCGCGCTCGCGCAGCAGCGCGATGTTGGCCTGCGTGGCCGGGTGCAGCCACATCCGGTGGTTCATCGCCGGGCACACCGTCAGCGGCGCGGTCGTGGCCAGGCACAGGGTGCTGACCAGATCGTCGGCATGGCCGTGCGCCAGCCGCGCCAGCAGGTCGGCGGTGGCCGGCGCGATGACGACGCGGTCGGCCCAGCGCGCCAGTTCGATATGGCCCATGGCCTGTTCGGCGGCGCTGTCCCACAGGGTGGTGCGGACCGGCTGGCCGGACAGCGCCTGGAAGCTCAACGGCGTGACGAACTGCTGGGCGCCATCGGTCATCGCCACCTGCACGCTGGCGCCGGCGTCGCGCAGGCGGCGCACCAGCTCCAGCGATTTGTAGGCGGCGATGCCGCCACCGACGCACAGCAGCAGCTTCTGTCCGTCCAGCGGCCGGGACGGCGCATGGACACTGTGGGGAAAGCCGGTCACTTTGGGAAATCCTACCTGCACAAGAATCTTTAGCTTACCCGAAGGGTCCGTTACGACTTATTACCTTGCGCATGGTCCGCGCTCATCCTGAGGCCATGCACATCCGCGACTGGCCCGACTCCGAACGCCCCCGCGAAAAGCTGCTGGCACATGGGGCCCGCATCCTTTCCGACGCGGAGCTGCTGGCGATCTTCCTGGGCTCGGGCCTGCCCGGCCAGGATGCGATACGGACCTCGCGCGAGATGTTGCAGACGCATGGCCCGCTGCGGCAGCTGCTGGACCGCAGCGCACGCGAGCTGATGCGGGTGCCGGGGCTGGGCCCGGCCCGCGCCTGCCGGCTGGTCGCAGCGCTGGAACTGGGCCAGCGCCATCTGGCCTCGGACCTGAAGCGGGGCACCACCCTGACCGACCCGGACTCGGCCGGCCGCTACTTCGTCCAGCGGCTGCGGCCCCAGTCCCATGAAGTCTTCGCGGTCCTGTTCCTGGACACCCGGCACCGGGCGCTGGCCTTCGAGGAACTGTTCCGCGGCACCATCGACGGCGCCGAGGTGCATCCCCGCGAGGTGGTGCGCAGGGCGCTGGCGCACAACGCCGCGGCGGTGATCGTCGGCCACAACCATCCCTCGGGCAACGCCGAGCCCTCCACGGCCGACCGCGCCGTCACCCTGCGCCTGCGCGAAGCCCTGGCCCTGGTGCAGATCCGGCTGCTGGACCACTTCGTCATCGGCGACGGCCTGCCGGTGTCCCTGGCGGCCCGTGGCTGGATGTAGCAGGACCCGGCCCCCGCGTGCCGGGGAACCGCCGCACCTGCTGCGGAGAACCGCCACGGGTCCGTGCCGGCCGGTAGCGCAGGCGGACATTCCTCGCATGCTGCTTCCCCCGGACGCAGGCCACAGCCCGCTCCTGCACCCCGCGTTGACTTCGCTGACCGCCGGGCCGGCCCCGGAAGCAGCTGCCCCGTCGGTCGGGTAAAATGCGCAGTTCCGCGCTCCAAGCAGACAGTCACGTGAAATCCCTACTCCGCGCCCTGATCGGCCAAGGCATCGAAGCCTTGCGCGCCAACGGCACCCTGCCTGCCGACACCCTGCCGCCGGATTTCGTGGTCGAAAGACCCAAGACCCGCGAGCATGGCGACTTCGCCACCAACGCCGCGATGCTGTTGGCCAAGGCCGCGCGCAGCAACCCGCGTGCCGTGGCGCAGGCGCTGGTCGCGGCGTTGCCGCCCAGCGACGACGTCAGCAGCGTCGAGATCGCCGGCCCGGGCTTCATCAACTTCAAACTGGCGCCGGTGGCGTTCCAGCGCGAAGTGGCCAGCGTGCTGCGCGAAGGCGCCGACTATGGCCGCAACCTGGGCGGCAACGGCCGCAATGTCGGCGTGGAATACGTCTCGGCCAACCCGACCGGCCCACTGCACGTCGGCCACGGCCGCGCCGGCGCCATCGGCGACTGCATCGCGCGCGTGCTGGAAGCCAACGGCTGGAACGCCAGGCGCGAGTTCTATTACAACGACGCCGGCGTGCAGATCGAGAACCTCGCCCGCTCCGTGCAGGCGCGCGCGCAAGGCTTCAAGCCGGGCGACGCGCAGTGGCCCGCCGAGGCCTACAACGGCGAGTACATCGCCGACGTCGCCAAGGCCTACCTGCTCGGCCAGACCGTCGAACTGGAAGGCAGCCAGGTGGTCGGTGCCGGCGATGCCGGGGACTTCGAGGCCATCCGCCGCTTCGCCGTGGCCTACCTGCGCAACGAGCAGAACCTGGACCTGGCCGCGTTCGGCGTGGATTTCGACATCTACTTCCTGGAAAGCTCGCTGTACAAGGACGGCAAGGTCGCCGAGACGGTGGACCAGCTGGTCGCCTCCGGCCACACCTACGAGGAAGGTGGCGCGCTGTGGTTGCGCAGCACCGACTTCGGTGACGACAAGGACCGCGTGATGCGCAAGTCCGACGGCACCTACACCTACTTCCTGCCGGACGTGGCCTACCACCTGAGCAAGTGGCAGCGCGGCTACGAGCGCGCCATCACCGAACTGGGTGCCGACCACCACGGCTCGCTGGCGCGCGTGCGCGCCGGTCTGCAGGCGCTGGGCGTGGGCATCCCGCAGGGCTGGCCGGAATACGTGCTGCACCAGATGGTGACGGTGATGCGCGGCGGCGAGGAAGTGAAGCTGTCCAAGCGCGCCGGCAGCTACCTGACCCTGCGCGACCTGATCGACGAGGTCGGCAGCGACGCCGTGCGCTGGTTCCTGATCGCGCGCAAGCCCGATTCGCAGCTGACCTTCGACATCGACCTGGCGCGCCAGCAGAGCAACGACAACCCGGTGTTCTACGTGCAGTACGCGCATGCCCGCGTCTGCTCGCTGCTGCGCCAGGCGCAGGAGAAGGGCCTGGACCACGACCAGGCGCAGGGCCTGGCCGCACTGGCGCAGCTGGACGACGCCGCCTCGCTGGAGCTGATGAACGAGATCTCGCGTTACCCGGAAGTGGTCGAAGCCGCCGGCGTGGCACTGGAGCCGCACCTGGTCGCGCAGTACCTGCGTGAATTGGCGCATGCCTTCCACACGTGGTATCACGGGACGCCGGTGCTGGTGGACGATGCCGCCACGCGCAACGCCCGCCTCGCCCTCGCCGGCGCGGCCCGCCAGACGCTCGCCAACGGCCTGGGCCTGCTGGGCGTAAGCGCGCCGGAAAAGATGTAAGCAAGGAGAAGCAGCAGAAATGGCAGCACGACGCGGCAAGAGCCAGGCCCGGCGCAACAGCGGCAACGGGACGCCCGGCTGGGTATGGCTGGTCGCCGGCGCAGCGATCGCGGCCGTGGTGTTCCTGGCCGCCCCGAACCTGTTCAAGAAGGAGGGCGACGGCTTCCTGCGGGTAGGCCCGCAGCCCAACCCGGATGCGCAGCCGGCGCCGGTCGCCGATGCCGACATCGACGCCGGTGCGGACCTGCCGCGTCCGGCCGCGCGCACGGGAGCGCAGCCGGCGGAAAAGCCGGCTGCGACCCAGTACGACTTCTACACCCTGCTGCCGGGCAAGGAAGTCCAGATGTCCGACGCCGAACTGGCCGCCAGCGCCCGCGCCGAGGAACAGCGCCGCGCCCAGGCCGCGCGTACGGCGCAGACCAGCGAAGCCCAGCGCGCGCAGGCCGCGCTGGAAGGCCGTGCGGTACCGCCGGCCGCCGCCCCCCTGCCCGCGCCCATCACCGAAGCGCCACGCCAGCAGACGGCGGCCACCGACACGGCCCCGGCCCGCACCGCGCAGGCGGCCAGCACGGCCCCCGCGGCAGCGGCGACGCCCCCGCAGAAGCAGCCTGAAGCCGCCGCTGCGATGGCCAGCGTCGCCACCGCAGGCAACGACAACGTCCGCTACATCCTGCAGGCCGGCGCCTTCGGTGCCTCCGGCGACGCCGAGGCCACCAAGGCCAAACTGGCGATGATGGGCCTGGCCGCACGCGTCGAATCGGCGCAGATCAACGGCAACACGGTCTACCGCGTGCGCATGGGCCCCTATGGCACCGCCAGCGAACTGGCCGAAGCCAAGGCCAAGCTCGACGGCAGCGGCCTGCAGGCGATGGCGATCAAGGCGCAGTAATTCCGCGAAGGCGGAATTACCCCAAGGTTTGCACAGCAAACCTTGGGCCCCGTGTCCGTTACCTCCACATCCCCGCGCCTGTCGGCGCGCCCCCTTGACTCAAGGGGGCTGTTTCTCCGGTTGCCTGCGCAGGTGCGGGGCTTGCCCTGCTGGGGCTTTGGCGGAATGCGCCAGGTCGGTCATGTCCTGCATCCACCGGCGCCGGTGGCCCGCGAAGGTGCGAAAATCGACAGCCCCTTTCCCTGGAAACCCGTCATGTCCAAGACCGTCCTGATCACCGGCGCCACGTCCGGTTTCGGCGCCGCTGCGGCGCGCCGCTTTGCCGGTGCCGGCTGGAAAGTGATCGCCACCGGCCGCCGCGCCGCACGCCTGCAACCGCTGGTGGACGAGTTCGGTGCGGACACGGTGCACGCGGCGGTCTTCGACATCCGCGACACCGCGGCGATGGAAGCGGTGCTGGCGGCGTTGCCGGCGGGATTCCGCGACATCGACCTGCTGGTCAACAACGCGGGGCTGGCACAGGGCACCGCCGCCGCCCAGCACGCCAGCCTGGAAGACTGGCGCACGATGATCGACACCAACATCACCGCGCTGGTCACCCTCACCCATCGCCTGCTGCCGCGGCTGATCGAGCGCCGCGGCGCGATCATCAACATCAGCTCGACCGCCGCCATCCATCCGTACCCGGGCGGCAACGCCTATGGCGGCACCAAGGCCTTCGTCAGCCAGTTCTCGCTGGGCCTGCGCGCGGACCTGCACGGCACCGGCGTGCGCGTGACGGCGATCGAACCGGGCATGGCCGAGACCGAGTTCACCCTGGTGCGCACCCATGGCAACCAGGCCGCCTCCGACCAGCTCTACAAGGGCGCCAACCCGATGACCGCGCAGGACATCGCCGAGCAGATCTTCTGGGTCGCCACCCTGCCACCGCACCTGAACATCAATCGCCTCGAGCTGATGCCGGTCAGCCAGTCGTTCGCCGGCTTCCAGATCGCGCGCGGGAGCTGATGCCGCCATCGCCCGTGCGCTGCCACCCGGGCGGTGAACGGGCGCTCAGGCCGGAATGAAGCGCGTCGCGCGGCGATCAGACGGTGCGCTGCCACCGACGCGACCGCCCCGGTGCCATCGAGGCTGCAGCGATTGCCGCAGCCTCGCCGGGGACCTGCCTTCAGCCCAGCGGCTCGTCCGACAGATAGGTATAGCCGGTGAGCCCGGCTTCCAGCGCCGCATCCAGCTCGGCTGCGCGCGCGGCCGGCAGGTTGGCGGCGGCCACGCGCTGGCGATAGGCCGCGCGCAGGTCGTCCAGCCGGTAGCCGACGTAGTCGAGCATCACGTCGGTGGTGTCGCCACGGCGCTGCTGGGCGATGCGGTAACCGCTGTCATCGACCGTGACTTCCACCGCATCGGTGTCGCCGAACAGGTTGTGGATGTCGCCAAGGATTTCCTGGTAGGCGCCGACCAGGAAGAAGCCGATGCGGTAGCTCTCGCCATGGCGCACGGCGTGCAGCGGCAGCGAGCTGTCCAGGCTCTCGTTCTCGACATAGGTCTTGACCATGCCGTCGGAGTCGCAGGTCATGTCGGCGATCACGCCGCGGCGCTGCGGGCGCTCGTCCAGGCGCTGGATCGGCATGATCGGGAACACCTGGTCGATCGCCCAGGCGTCGGGAATGGACTCGAACACGCTGAAGTTGACGAAGTACTTGTCGACCAGGCGGTCGTTCAGTTCGTCCAGCGCCGGGCGATGGCTCTTCTCGTCATAACTCAGGCGCGCACGCACGCCATTGGCGATGGCGTAGAACAGGTCGTCGATGCGCGCGCGCTGCGGCAGGTCGATCTGGCCCAGCGCGTAGGCGCTCAGGCCCTCGGCATGGAAATGCTGCGCTTCCTGGAACAATTCCACCGCCGGGCGCTGGTCCAGCTCGCCGTGGATCTCGCGCAGGTGGCGGACGGCGGCCGGTTCGTCATCGTGCGCCTCGGGGATGCGGCCTTCGGCGGCCTGCTCCACTTCGGACACGTTGGCGATCAGCACCGCATGGTGCGCGGTCATCGCACGGCCGCACTCGGTGATGATGCGCGGCGGGGTCAACGCGTGCTCCTCGCAGGCCTCGGCCAGCGGCTGCACGATGTTGCTGGCGTAGGCGTTCAGGCCATAGTTGATCGAGCAGTAGCTGCGCGAACGGGTGCCTTCGTAGTCGATGCCCAGGCCGCCGCCGACGTCGACGTGGCTGATCTTCGCGCCCAGCCGCGACAGCTCGACGAAGTAGCGGGTGGCCTCGCGCATGCCGTTGGCGATGTCGCGCACGTTGCTGATCTGGCTGCCCATGTGGAAGTGCAGCAGGTTCAGGCAATCGGCGTACTCGGTGTCGCGCAGCGACTTCCACAGGTCCAGCAGCTGGCGCGGCGACAGCCCGAACTTGGCCTTGTCGCCGCCGCTGTTCTGCCACTTGCCCGCACCCAGCGAGGCCAGGCGCATGCGCACGCCCAGGCCCGGCTTCACGTCCAGCGCCCTGGATTCCTCCAGCACCAGCTTCAGCTCGGACGGCTTCTCGATGACGATATAGGTCTGCAGGCCGAGCTTGCGGCCGATCAGGGCCAGGCGGATGTACTCGCGGTCCTTGTAGCCGTTGCAGACGATCAGTCCGCCCGGGCGCGACAGCGCCAGCACCGCCATCAGCTCCGGCTTGGAACCGGCCTCCAGGCCGAAGCCCTCGCCGTGGTGCGAGGCCAGCGTGCCGGCCACGCCCTGGTGCTGGTTGACCTTGATCGGATACACCGCGGTATAGCCGCCGGCATAGTCCCAGTCCCGCTGGGCCTGGGCGAACGCCGCCTGCAGCTTGCCCAGGCGCTGGCCGAGGATGTCCGGAAAGCGCACCAGCAGCGGCAGCTTGGCGCCGGCGGCGCGGGCCGAATCGACGACTTCCGGCAACGACACGGCCGGCCCCTGCGCGCCGGTGGGGCGCACCACGACATGCCCGGCGGCATCGACGTCGAAATAACCGTCGGACCAGTGCGGGATCGAATAGGTCTTGCGGGCCTGGTCGAGGGACCAGGTACAGCTGAGGGTCATGGCTATTTACTGTATCTGGCGCGTGGCGACGCGTTGATCGTCTGCCGCAACGGTCGGGCCAGTGCGGCGCAGGCGCGCATTCTAACGCCTGCGGGGCGGCGGTCCGTTACAATCCGCGCCCGCGCCACCTCCCCTCTGCCCGGGGAGAACGATCGGCCTGGACGTCAGCCCGGGTGAAACCTGCCCGTGGCAGGCTCCACCCGGCCGCATCCTTTCCTTCGTGGCCGCTTTTCCGCCCGGAGAAGGCCGGCCCCCAGCACTCAGGATCCCCCATGACCACCAACGAAAACTGGTTCATCGAACACTTCCAGCCGACCGGCTCGGCCATCGGTTTCCGCATCACCGGCAAGCTGGACGAGGTGCAGTCGCCGTTCCAGAAGATCGAGATCTACGACAGCACCGACTGGGGCAAGCTGATGGTCATCGACGGCGCCATGATGCTGACCACCAAGGACAACTTCTTCTACCACGAGATGATCAGCCACCCGGTGCTGTTCACCCACCCGGCGCCCAAGCGCGTGGTGATCATCGGCGGCGGCGACTGCGGCACCCTGCGCGAGGTGCTCAAGCACCCGGGCGTGGAGAGCGCCACCCAGTGCGATATCGACGAGCAGGTCACCCGCATGGCCGAGAAGTACTTCCCGGAACTGTGCGAATCCAACGGCGACGCCCGCGCCGAGCTGCTGTTCGACGACGGCGTGGCCTACATGGCCAACTGCGCCCCGGGCAGCGTGGACGTGGTGATCGTGGACTCCACCGATCCGGTCGGCCCGGCCGAGGGACTGTTCAACAAGGCCTTCTTCGAGAGCTGCTTCCGCGCCCTGAAGGACGACGGCCTGCTGGTGCAGCAGAGCGAATCGCCGCTGGCGCTGCTGGACCTGATCAAGGACATGCGCATGGAAATGGGCAAGGCCGGCTTCCAGTCGTTCAAGACCCTGCCGTTCCCGCAGCCGTGCTACCCGACCGGCTGGTGGTCGGTGACCGTGGCCAGCAAGCAGGCCGGTTTCGGCTTCGGCTTCCGCGAGGCCGACTCGGCCGCCAAGCCCTTCGACACCCTGTACTACACCGCCCCGCTGCACACCGGCGTGCTGGTCAGCCCGCCGTTCGTGGCCAACGCACTGGGCGAGTAAGCCCGCACTGCATCGCTGTACCGTACCGCACCCCGCGCCGGCCACCGGCGCGGGGTTTTCATTGTTCTTCCGGTACCCCACGCCCCCACCCGGGTCCACTCTCCTGCCGTGCGCAGCCCTCACCCCGCACAGCCCAGCACCTCGCCCAAAGCGGCTCTCGAGCGGCGCCGAACGACCCATTGACTACATATGTAGTCAAGAGATAGTTTCAGGCGGATTCGCCAATTGAGGTCAGTCGATGCGTCCCATTGCCCGGGTGTGTGGTTTCGTCCTGCTGATGTGCAGCGCAGTCGCCCTGGCGAAGCAGCCTCCTACTGCCGATGAACTGCGCCGCCTGGTCGACAGCTACGCCGATCACCGTGGATTCAACGGGACAGTGCTGGTGGCGCGGGGAGACCAGGTGCTGCTGCGCGCCGCTTATGGCCAAGCCAACGTCGAATGGGCAACGCCCAACCGGGTGGAAGGGCGCTATCGGGTCGGTTCGCTGAGCAAGCCGCTGGTCGCCACGCTCACGATGCAGTTGATCCAGCAGGGCGAGCTGCGGTTGGAGGGGACACTGGGCGAATACCTGCCGGCGCTCTATGCCGGGACGCCCGCCGCGGCAGTGACGGTGGCCCAGCTGCTCAGCCACACCTCGGGGCTTGCGGACATCCCCGGGCGCTACACCGACCCGTGGTGGCAGACCGCCGCACGCCGCAGCTATGCGCCGATGGACTTCGCGCGGGAGTGGATCAGACCGACGCTTCTGGAAAACCCGGGCCAGCAGTGGCGATACAACAACAACGGCTTTTTCCTGCTCGGCCTGCTGATCGAACAGGCCACGGGGCGGTCTCTTGCGGACAACCTGCGGGAGCGGATATTCGCCCCGGCGGACATGGCTTCCAGTGGTCTTTTCAACGGCAGTTCGGTGCAGGAACGGCTCGCCGAAGGCTACACCCGCACGGCGGAAGGCACGTTGGTGCACCCGCAATGGATCGACCCGAGCGTGTCGTTCGCGGCGGCGGGAATCTACAGCACGGTCGATGATCTCTACCGCTTCGATCGGGCGCTGTACGGCGAGCGCCTGCTGAACCATGACACGCGGCGGAAGATGCTGACCGTGCAGGCCTCCAGCTATGGATTCGGATGGAACGTCGATGACTGGACCTTGCCCGATGGCGCCACGCTGCAGGTTGTTTCCCACACCGGCAGCGTACCGGGCTACCAGAGCTATTACCTGCGGTCCGAGTCGCATGAGGACTGCGTCATCATCCTCGACAACTTCTGGCAGGGTTCGCTTGTGGTGGCGATGGGCCAGGACCTCATGGAGGTTCTCAACGGCAAGCCGATGCAACCGGCAAAGCGGAGCCTGGACGACCTGCTGACCCCGATCGCCTATCGCCAGGGGCTCCCGGCCATGGCCGCGGCCTATGAAGGCCTGGGGCCGCGTCGCGACGACTACGACCACAACGAGAAGGCCTTGAACGCGCTGGGCTACAAGTTTCTTCGCGCTGGCCGGAAGGACGAGGCGGTCAGAGTATTCGAATGGGGCGTGGCAGCGTATCCCGGCTCGGCCAATACCTACGACAGTCTCGGTGAGGCATACCGGGCGGCGGGGCGCCTGGATGAGGCGCGCAAAAGCTATCAGACCGCTTTGAAGCTGGATCCGGCCAGCCAGAGCGCCCGCGCTGCGCTGGAAGAAATGGAGGCGGACAAACAACCCGGGGAGAGCAGCGATTGAGGTATGCCGATGCCTCCCGGCATGCGGTCGCCCCGTCCTGATGATCTCTTCCTGCAAAGAGCCATTACGCCAGATCGCCGCTTCTGGCCCGCCCGCCTTTCGTGGCCAGGACATCGGGGGGCGAAGCCCGGTCTTCGTCCAGAAAAAACCCGCGGCGACGCGGGTTTTTCATTTGCCACACATCACTGCGCCAGGCTGCCCGGCAGGATCAGCCCTGGAAATCGCGCCACAGCGGAATGCCGCGCCGGCGCGCATTCCTGCGCCCATGCAGTCCCATCGCCAGACCGAACAGCACGCCCGCCAGCACCATGGCCAACAACACCATGCCCACTGGCATCTGCGAACGGCGCCACATCATCAGCCACATCGCCAGGCCCCACACCGGACCGAAAAAGGCGCCGGTCAGCAGGGCGGTGGAGGCGAAACCCGCCATCGGTGGCGGCGGCACGCGGAAGCCCAGCTTCCACAGCAACCGGTACAGCAACGGCGCGGAGGTACCGCGCGGCAGCCCCTTGCCGTCCAGCAGCACGAGCGCCCGCTGCAGGTGCCGGCCGAAGTCGCCGTCCATGGCCGCCCTGGCTCAGAGCGCGTCGGCGTCGAGCTCGCCGGTGCGGATGCGCACCACGCTGCCCAGGTCGTAGACGAACACCTTGCCATCGCCGATCTTGCCGGTGCCGGCGGCCTTGACGATGGCTTCCACCACCTCGTCGGCCTGGGCATCGGTGACCGCGACCTCGATCTTCACCTTGGGCAGGAAATCGACCACGTACTCGGCGCCGCGGTACAGCTCGGTATGGCCCTTCTGGCGGCCGAAACCCTTGACCTCGGTGACGGTGATGCCGGCCACGCCGCGCTCGGCAAGCGCCTCGCGCACGTCGTCCAGTTTGAACGGCTTGACGATGGCCATGATCATTTTCATCGGTCGGTTCCCTGTCGGTGTGCCGGTGAAGGATAGCCTGCCCGGCCCCGACCGGGCAGGCCCGGCGTGCCGCCGCGGGCACCAGGGGATTATCCTTACGTCCCCACGCAAAAGAGCCCGATGGCCGCGTTTGCGGGCGGCGCCTAACCTGCCAGCCTGCCCTGCGGAGACTTCCCATGATCGACCTGAACCACATCGATGCGCTGGCCCGCCGCCTGAGCGACCTGGTGCCACCGGGACTGCGCGAATCGCGCGAGGAACTGCAGGCCACCTTCAAGAGCGCCCTGCAGGCCGGCCTGGCCAGGCTGGACCTCGTCACCCGCGAAGAGTTCGAGGTACAGCGCGCGGTGCTGCTGCGTACCCGCGAGAAGCTGGACGCGCTGGAACAGGCCGTCGCCGCACTGGAAAAGCGCCCCGCCAGCGACGCCTGAGGCGCAGGCCATGAGCCTGGCGCTGGTGCACAGCCGCGCCCGCGCCGGGGTGCATGCGCCGCCGGTACGGGTCGAAGTGCACCTCTCCGGCGGTCTGCCCTGCACCCAGATCGTGGGCCTGCCGGAAGCGGCGGTGCGCGAATCGCGCGACCGCGTGCGCGCGGCCATCCTCTGCGCGCAGTTCGAGTTCCCTGCCCGGCGCATCACCATCAATCTGGCCCCGGCCGACCTGCCCAAGGAGGGGGGCCGCTTCGACCTGCCCATCGCGCTCGGCATCCTCGCCGCCAGCGGGCAGATCGACCGGCAGGCGCTGGCGGGCCACGAGTTCATCGGCGAGCTGGCACTGACCGGCGAACTGCGCGGCGTGGATGGCGCGCTGCCGGCCGCCCTTGCCGCAGCGCGCGAACAGCGCACCCTGGTGGTGGCACCGGACAACGCGGACGAAGCCGCGCTCGCCCGGCAGGCGACGGTCAAGGTCGCGCGCACCCTGCTGGAAGTCTGCGCGGCGCTGTCCGGCGAGAAGGCACTGCCGGATGCGCAGGTCGCCACCACGGAACCGGTTCCACTCCCGGACCTTGCCGATGTGCGCGGCCATGCGCAGGCACGGCGCGCGCTGGAAATCACCGCGGCCGGCGGACACCATCTGCTGCTGGTCGGCTCGCCCGGCTGCGGCAAGACCCTGCTGGCCTCGCGGCTGCCCGGCATCCTGCCCGAAGCCAGCGAGGCCGAAGCGCTGGAAACCGCCGCCGTCGCCTCGGCCGGCCGGCATGGCGTGGACCCGGCGCGCTGGCGGCAACGGCCGTACAGAGCTCCCCATCACACGGCCAGCGCGATGGCGCTCGTCGGCGGGGGCCCGCTCCCCAGACCCGGCGAAGTATCGCTCGCCCACAACGGCGTGCTTTTTCTCGACGAACTTCCCGAGTGGAAACGACAGGCCCTGGAGGTCCTGCGCGAACCGCTGGAATCGGGCGTGGTCACCATCTCGCGGGCGGCACGCAGCACCGAGTTTCCCGCCTGCTTCCAGCTGGTGGCCGCCATGAACCCCTGCCCCTGTGGCTGGGCCGGCGACCGCAGCGGACGCTGCCGCTGCTCCGGCGACGCGATCGCCCGCTATCGCGCCCGTATCTCCGGTCCGCTGCTGGACCGCATCGATCTGCAGCTGCAGGTTCCACGGCTGGCGCCGGCCGAACTGCACGGCGATGCGCCACCCGGAGAAAGCAGCGCCACCGTGCGGGAGCGTGTGGCGCAGGCCCGCATCCGCCAGTTGCAGCGGGCGGGCAAACCCAATGCCCGGCTGGATCCCGGGCAGACCCTGCGCGACTGCGCCCTGGCCCGCCCGGACCAGGCGATGCTCGAACAGGCCATGGAACGCCTGCAGCTGTCGGCCCGCTCCATGCACCGCATCCTGCGCGTGGCCCGCACCATCGCCGACCTGGCTGGCGGTGCCCCCATCGAACGCGCGCATCTTGCCGAGGCCATCGGCTACCGCCAGCTGGATCGCAGCCCCACGGACCACCCCCTGTAGAGCGGGGCAACGCCCCGCTGAGGCATTACCGGGCAAGCCCCGCCGGGCGTCGCCCGGCGCTACAGAACCCCACCTCCCTGTAGAGCGGGGCAACGCCC
>NZ_JASCOS010000098.1:0-13220 GCF_029959705.1 Stenotrophomonas sp. PS02297
GGGGCGCCCCTCCGGGGGGGGGGGGGCCACGCGAGCGCGGGGCCCGGGGGTTGGCGCGCAAACCGGGGGGGCGACAGCGCGCAGCGATGGCGTGTTCCCCCTGAGTCAGGGGGCGCGCCGAAGGCGTGGGGTGTGGCAAGCGAGAGACGGGGCCCGCGGTTTGCAGCGCAGACCGACAGCACGCAGCGATGGCGTATCCCGGCACTACAATCACCCCATGCCAGAACTGCCCGAAGTCGAAACCACCCGCCGCGGCCTGGAGCCGCACCTGCAGGGGCGGCGCATCCATGGCGTGATCCTGCGCCGGCCGGACCTGCGCTGGCCGATTCCGGCGGAGATCGAGCGCGAGCTGCCCGGCCAGCGCATCGCCGCGATCCGCCGCCGCGCCAAGTACCTGCTGCTGGATACCGATGCCGGCAGCGCGCTGCTGCACCTGGGCATGTCCGGCAGCCTGCGCGTGCTGCCCGGCGACACGCCGGTGCGCGCGCACGACCACGTGGACATCAGTCTGGAGGATGGGCGCCTGCTGCGCTTCAACGACCCGCGCCGGTTCGGCTGCCTGCTGTGGCAGCCGGCGGGCGAAACCCACGAACTGTTGCGCGCGCTCGGCCCGGAACCGCTGGACGACGCGTTTGACGGCGACTACCTGTTCGCGCGCAGCCGCGGCCGCAGCGCGCCGGTCAAGACCTTCCTGATGGACCAGCGCATCGTCGTCGGCGTCGGCAACATCTATGCCGCCGAAAGCCTGTTCATGGCCGGCATCAATCCGCTGCGCGAGGCCGGTAAGGTCTCGCGCGAACGCTACCGACGCCTCGCCACGGCGGCAAAGGAGATCCTCGGCCACGCCATCACCCGCGGCGGTACCACCCTGCGCGATTTCATCAGCCCCGATGGTGCGCCCGGCTATTTCGAGCAGGAGCTGTCGGTGTATGGCCGCGAAGGCGAGGCCTGCGTGCGCTGTGGGCGCGCACTGCGCCATGCCAGCATCGGCCAGCGCGCCAGCGTCTGGTGTGCTCACTGCCAGCGGTGAAGGAGGCCGGTGGACCTGGCCGATGGGCAGGCTCCAGCTTTCACCCGCCGCTTACCTTCATTCACCCGCGCCTGCCTATCATCCGCACACCCCTTTCCGGACGAACGCATGGATCGACGCGACTTCCTCCAGCGCGCCTCGCTGGCCCTGGCCGCTTTCGGCCTGCCTGCGCTGCCGGCCTGCGCCGCCGCCGACAGGCAGCTCGGCCTGCGCCGCATCGGCCAGCCGCAGCCGTTCGACTTCGCCGCGCTGAAGGGCCAGGCGCGCGCGCTGGCGCAGGCACCGTACCGCAGCCACAAGCGCAGCCTGCCGCCGGAAGTGGACGCGCTGGACTGGGACCAGTACCAGTCGATCCGCTACCGCCAGGACCACGCGCTGTGGGCCGACCAGCCCGGGAAATTCCAGGCCAAGTTCTTCCATCTCGGCCTGTATTTCCATTCGCCGGTGCGCATGTTCGACGTGGTCGATGGCAAGGCCCAGGAACTGGCCTACGACCCGGCCGCGTTCGATTACGGCAAGAGCGGCATCCATGGCAGCCGGCTGCCGGCGGACCTCGGCTTCGCCGGTTTCCGCCTCAACACCCGCGCCGATACCGACCGCGACTTCGCCGCGTTCCTGGGCGCCAGCTATTTCCGTGCGGTGGGCAAGGAAGGCCAGTACGGCCAGTCCGCGCGCGGACTGGCGATCGACACCGGCATGGGCAGGCCCGAGGAATTCCCCGACTTCATCGCCTATTACCTGGAACAGCCGGCCGCCGGCTCGGACACGCTGGTGGTCCATGGCCTGCTCGACTCGCCCAGCGTGGCCGGTGCCTACCGCTTCGCCATCACCAATGGCGACGTGCTGCTGATGGACATCGACAGCGCCTTGTATCCGCGCCGGGAAATCGAGCGGCTCGGCATCGCGCCGTGCACCAGCATGTACCAGGTCGGCGAGAACGACCGCCGCATGGGCTGGGACTGGCGCCCTGAGATCCACGACACCGACGGCCTGTCGATGTGGAACGGCGCCGGCGAGTGGATCTGGCGCCCGCTGTGCAATCCGGCGCAGCTGCGCTTCAACATGTTCGTGGACGACAATCCGCGCGGCTTCGGCCTGCTGCAGCGCGACCGTGATTTCGACCACTACCAGGACGACGGCGTGTTCTACGAGAAGCGTCCCTGCCTGTGGGTGGAACCGAAGGGACAATGGGGCGAGGGCTCGGTGCAGCTGGTGGAGATTCCCACCGTCGACGAGACCTTCGACAACATCGTCGCGTTCTGGAACCCGAAGCAGAAGCCGCAGCCGGGTGAGGAACTGCTGGTCGGTTACCGGCTGTACTGGGGCGCGCAGCCGCCGGCACGGCCGCCGTTGGCGCACTGCGTGGCCAGCCGCACCGGACTGGGCGGCATCATCGGCAAGAAGCGCGAGTATTTCTCCTGGCGTTTCGCGGTGGATTTCGAGGGCGGAGACCTGGCCGGCCTGATCGACAAGGCCGAGGTCGAAGCCGTGGTGGAAACCAGCCGCGGCCGCGTGGAAGTCGTCTCCGCCCGTCCGCTGCGCGAGATCAACGGCTACCGCGCCATGTTCGACCTGGTGCCGCCCGAAGGCAGTTACGACCAGATCGACATCCGCCTGTACCTGCGCAGCGGTGGCAAGACCCTCACCGAAACCTGGTTGTACCAGTACAGCCCGCCCCCAGCCGGTGCGCCGGAGCGGACGTTGTATTGATCAGATACGGGGTAGGCGCCGTGGCGCCAGGCTCGGCGCCTGTGCCTCTGAACTGCGGCCGCGTGGTGTCACGTTGGCGCTTCGAGGGTTTGCTTCGGCGCCGGAGCATGTGGCTGCCCGCTTGGGCATAGAAGCACAGGGCCCGGGTGCGGCTGTACAAATACGCAGGCCAGGCCAGGCCGCGTTGAAACGTTCCTGCGCATTCTGGCGGGCTTCGCTTCCCCAATCAGCTCATATGTTCCCGATGATCCCCGCGATCATTGCCCATTCGGGCGGTGAAGAAAGCATCCGCAGCGTATCGCGGGAGGTGATGCCGGAGTTCATCGAAGTGGATCTTCTGCTGCCGATAAAAGATTCACTGCAGCAGGAGGGGGCTTCAGCTCCAACGAGGATCCTGCCTGCCTTGCGAGATCGGGGGCCGATATCTCTTTCAGCTTTTGAAGCCGCTTTGAATCATCGTGAACCAGGCGCGCTGTCGTTCGCTGGGTGATTGCAATCCGGAGCGCCCCTGAGCCAAGCGCGCGCTCCGGCAGGCGCGGGAATGCGGGAGATGATGAGCTGGGGCCGCATGGTCTGCGGTGCAGACCATGGGGTAAATACGCGAATGCGTGTTTACAGCGGCAACGGCGCCTGCATCGGCTCGATGCGGCCCTCGCCGCGGGTGATCTTCTTGAACTCGGCGCGGCTGACCGATACGTAGCGGTCGTTGCCGCCGATCTCCACCTGCGGGCCGTCCTGCACGGCGAAGCCGTTCCCGTCCACGCGCACGGTCATCGTCGCCTTCTTGCCGCTGTGGCAGATGGTCTTGATCTCCTGCATCTCGTCGGCCCAGGCCAGCAGGTACTGGCTGCCCTCGAACAACTCGCCGCGGAAATCGGTGCGCAGGCCGTAGCACAGCACCGGGATGCGCAGCTGGTCCACGACCTCGCTCAGCTGCCACACCTGCGCCTTGGTCAGGAACTGCGCCTCGTCCACCAGCACGCAGCCCAGCCGCCCATGCGCGGCCATGTCGCGTTCGACCAGCTGCTGCAGGTCGGTGTCGTGGTCGAAGGCGGTGGCCTCGGCCTGCAGCCCGATCCGCGAGGCGACCACGCCGCTGCCGGCGCGGTGGTCCAGGTGCGGGGTCAGGATCGACACGCGCATGCCGCGCTCGCGGTAGTTGTGCGCCGACTGCAGCAGGGTGGTGGTCTTCCCGGCGTTCATCGCCGAGTAGTAGAAGTAGAGCTTGGCCATGGGGCATTTTAGCGTGCGCCGGCCGCCATGGCCGATGGCTTACACTGCCGCCCTGCGACAGACCCTATCCCATGCTGGACTCCCTCAATCCCCCCCAACGCGCGGCGGTGCTGCACACCGAAGGCCCCCTGCTGGTGCTGGCCGGCGCCGGCAGCGGCAAGACCCGCGTGATCGTGGAGAAGATCGCCCACCTGATCGGCAGCGGCCGCTACAGCGCCCGTCGCATCGCCGCGATCACCTTCACCAACAAGTCGGCCAAGGAAATGCGCGAGCGCGTGGCCAAGCGCCTGCGTGGCGGACAGGCCGAAGACGTGACCATCTGCACCTTCCACGCGCTGGGGCTGAAGTTCATGCAGATCGAACATGCCGCGGTGGGCCTGAAGCGCGGCTTCTCGATCTTCGACGCCGACGACGCGGCGGCGCAGGTCAAGGACCTGCTCGGCGGCAGCAATGCCAAGCCCGACGACATCGAGGACATGAAGAACCTGATCTCGCGCGCCAAGAACGCCGGCCTGTCGCCGGAGCAGGCGATGGCGGCCGCGCGCAGCAACCGCGAGAAGGACGCGGCGATGGTCTACGAGCTGTACCAGGCGCGGCTGACCGCCTTCAACGCGGTCGACTTCGACGACCTGATCCGCCTGCCGGTGCAGGTGCTGGAAGAGAACCCGGACATCGCGCTGGCCTGGCGCGAGCGCATCGGCTACCTGCTGGTGGACGAATGCCAGGACACCAACGACGCCCAGTACCGCCTGCTCAAGCAGCTGGCCGGGCCGGCCGGCAACTTCACCTGCGTGGGCGACGACGACCAGAGCATCTACGCCTGGCGCGGCGCCAATCCGGAGAACCTGCAGAACATGGCGGTGGAGTACCCATCGCTGCAGATCGTCAAGCTGGAGCAGAACTACCGCTGCTCCAACCGCGTGCTGCGCGCGGCCAACGCGCTGATCGCGCACAACCCGCACGAACACCTGAAGACGCTGTGGTCCGACCAGGCCGACGGCGAGCGCATCCGCGTGTGGGAGTGCCGCAACAGCGAGCACGAGGCGGAGAAAGTGGCCGCCGAGATCCAGTTCATCGCCACCAGCCGGCGCGTGCCGTGGAGCGATTTCTGCATCCTGTTCCGCGGCAACTTCCAGAGCCGGCCGCTGGAGAAGGCGATGCAGCTGGTCGGCGTGCCGTACCACCTGACCGGCGGCACGGTGTTCCTGGAGCGGCAGGAAGTGAAGGACACCCTGGCCTGGCTGCGGCTGCTGGTGAACCCGGACGACGACACCGCCTTCATGCGCGCGGTGCAGGCGCCCAAGCGCGACGTCGGCGCCGGCACCCTGGCCAAGCTGGCCGAGCTGGCCTCGGAGAAGGGCATGTCCATGGCGCAGGCCGCCGAGGCGATGGGCGCGCTGGCGCAGTTGCCGCCGCGCGCGGCCAACAGCCTGAGCAGGTTCACCGACATCCTGCGCGCGCTGCGCATGGACATGCGGCAGATGTCCTCCGGCGACCTGGTGCGCCGGGTGTCCAAGGACTCGGGGATGCTGGCCGAACTGCGCCACCAGGCCAAGGACACCGCCGGCTACGAGCGCCGCGCCGGCAATCTGGAAGAGCTGGCCTCGTGGTTCGAGAACGGCCCGCGCGGCGCCAGTGCCGCCGACATGGCCGCGCAGCTGGCGCTGATCTCGCGCAACGACAAGGACGATGGCGGCAACCAGGTGCGGATGATGACCCTGCATGCCTCCAAGGGCCTGGAGTTCCCGTATGTGTTCATCGTCGGCTGCGAGGACGGCGTGCTGCCGCACCAGGTCAGTCTCGACGAGGGCAACCTGCAGGAGGAGCGGCGCCTGCTGTACGTGGGCATCACCCGCGCCAAGATCCAGCTGTGGATGAGCTACAGCCGCCTGACCCGCAAGTTCGGGGAGCACGTGCGGCTCAAGCCCAGCCGCTTCTTCGGCGAGCTGCCGGCGGCGGAGATGCAGCGCGACGGCGCCGACCCGGTGGCCGACGCGGCGAACAAGAAAGAGCGCGCGCAGGCCGGGCTGGCGGCGATCCAGGCGTTGTTCGACTAGGTGCCATGCGGCTCTTGCGCATGTCCGCGACCGGAGCGACGCTGCATGGCAACGACCGGGGACAAGGGCTGGCATGCTGATCGAAACCGAACGACTGCGGTTGCGCCTGCTGCGCGACGACGATGCCGATGCCGCCGCGATGCTGGAACTGCTCAACGACCCGGGATTCCACCGCTACATCGGCGACCGTGGCATCCGCACGCTGGAGCAGGCGCGCGACTGTGTCCGTGACGGCCCGCTGGCGAGCTACTCGCGGCATGGCTACGGCATGTACGCGGTCGAACGGCGCAGCGATGGCGCATGGCTGGGCAATGCCGGGCTGGTACACCGCGCCGCATTGCCCCATCCCGACATCGGCTATGCCCTGCTGGAACGGCACGCCGGCCAGGGTTACGCGCTGGAGGCCGCGCGGGCGGTGCTGGGACATGCGCGCGGCAGCCTGGGACTGGGCGCGTTGTGCGCGATCGTGGCGCCGGGCAACGCGCGTTCGGTCGCGTTGCTGGAAAAGCTTGGTTTCCGGGCCGCCGGCACGACCCGCCTGCCAGGCAAGGAGGAGGAACTGTTGTTGTTCTTCAACGAGCCCGGCGATTGCGGGTGAGGCGCGGGAGCTTTACCGGGAATGCCCCAGCGGGGCGTTACCCCGCTCTACAGGGCGGCGGGGTTCCGTAGCGCCGGGCAACGCCCGGCGGGGCTTGGCCGGGAATGCCCCAGCGGGGCGTTGCCCCGCTCTACAAGGCGGCTGGGTTCCGTAGCGCCGGGCAACGCCCGGCGGGGCTTCGCCGGGGTGCCCGGTGGCTTTCCCGATAGAGCCCATGCGGGGCATGCCCCGCATCACGGTCGAGCGCGCAGGCTCAATCGTTCGTTTGGGCCTGCAGCCGGGCCAGTTGTTCCTGCAGCGCCGCCACGGCGGCCTCCAGCTGTTGCACGCGTTCTTCCAGCGCACTGCTGTCCGCGGCCGCGGTGGCCGGCGCGCGGTACTGCGCGGCCAGGGCGTCCACGTCCACCGGGCCGCCGAGCAGGTGCATGTAGCGCTCCTCGCGCTGGCCGGCGGCGCGCGGCAGCTGCACCACCAGGTCGCGCTGGATCAGGCGCCCGAGCTGGTGGCGCAGGTCCTCGGCATCGGCGAACTTCGCCATCCGCTCGCTGCGGGTGGCCAGTTCGCCCGCGGTCTGCGGGCCGCGCAGCAACAGCAGGCCGAGCAGGGCGACCTGCTGGCATGGCAGGTCCAGCCTGACGCCGAGCAGGTGCTCGTAGCGTTCGGCGCGCGCGGAGAAATGCTGCCGGGCCAGGCCCATCGCTTCCAGCTGGCGCAGCGCATGCTGCACGTTGCCGGCGTCCAGGTTCATCACCGGGTCGCGCGCGGTCTTCTGGTTGGCGGCGGTCTGGGCGGCGTTGACGGTCAGCGGGTAGGTCTCGGGCGTGGTCGCTTCCTTCTCGACCAGGCAGCCGAGCACGCGCATCTGCGCGGCATCGAGCACGGGAACGGGCGAAGGGGTGGGGGTGTCGGTCATCGTCTGCGTCATTGTCGGCATCGGGTCGCGCGAGGGGGCGCAAGCATAGTCGAGGAGGAAAGAAAAACCGGGGCCAGGGGTGGTTTTGTCTAAACCCGGCTCCAGGCCCCGGTTTTCCATCCCTGGGGCGGGCCGGGCGGGGAGCCGGTAAACTTGCCCGGTTTTCGCTCTATCCGGTAGCTGTGCCCATGTCCCGAATCCCGCATTCCCTCCTGCTCGCTGGCGCGCTGCTGTCGCTGGCCGCCTGCAGCACGTCCCGGCCCCTGGTCCACGGCGAACCCGCCGTATCGGCCCCGGTCGCCCCGGCGCCTGCCGCGGTTGTCGCCGACGACGCCAACGACAACCTCAACGCGGTGCTGTGGATACAGCGCTCGCAGGAATATCGCGCCAACTCCCTGCAGACCTGGCGTGCCGCCGCCGCGCAGCTGGACCGCGCGCTGGCCGACCGCTCGTGGACCGCGCTGCTGCCCGAGGAAGGCGGAAGCCACCAGTCGGCCGCGTTGAAGCCGGCGGTGGTGGTGGACGTGGACGAGACCGTGCTGGACAACTCGCCCTACCAGGCGCGGCTGGTGCGCAATGGCGGCAGCTACGACGACGCCACCTGGGACGCCTGGGTGGCCGAAGGCAAGGCCGGCGCGGTGCCGGGCGCGGTGGAATTCGCCAAGGCCGCCGCGGCCAAGGGCGTGACCATGATCTACATCACCAACCGCACCGAGCACATGAAGGACGTCACCCTGGCCAACCTGCGCAGGCTCGGCTTCCCGGTGGCCGGCGACGATGTCTACCTGGGCCTGGACAAGTACGTGCCCGGCTGCGAGCAGGAAGGCAGCGAGAAGGCCTGCCGCCGCCAGCTGGTGGCGCAGAAGTACCGCGTGCTGATGCAGTTCGGCGACCAGCTCAGCGATTTCGGCGCGATCAGCGCCAACACCCAGGACGGCCGCGACGCGCTGCTGCAGGCCCACCAGGACTGGTTCGGCCAGCGCTGGTGGATGCTGTCCAACCCGACCTATGGCGGCTGGGAGCCGGCGCAGTTCAACAATGCCTGGTCGCTGCCCGAATCCGAGCGCCGCGCCGCCAAGCGCGCCGCGCTGGACGTCGCCCAATGAGCCGCGGCCCGCTGCCGCTGCGCACCGACGAGCGCCTGATCTTCGCGCTCGACGTGCCGGGGTGCGCGGAGGCCATCGACTGGGTGGAGCGGCTTGGTGACGCCGTGTCGTTCTACAAGATCGGCATGGAGCTGCTGGCCTCGGGCGAGTACTTCGCGGTACTCGACGAACTGGCCAGGCGCGACAAGCGCGTGTTCGTCGATCTCAAGTTCTTCGATATTCCCGCCACCATCGCCGGCGTCATCCGCCGCCTGTCGCAGTGGCCGGTGAGCTACTGCACGATCCATGGCTGGCACCCGGCGATGATGGAAGCCGCCGCCGCGGCCAACGCCTCGGACATGCGCCTGCTGGCGGTGACCGTGTTGACCTCGATGGGCCGCCCGGACCTGGCGCAGATGGGCATCGACCGCGAGCCGGTGGAAGTAGTGGTCGAGCGCGCGCTGGCCGCGCAGCGCGCCGGCATCGACGGCGTGATCGCGTCCGGCCAGGAGGCCGCGCCGATCCGCGCCGCCACCGGCGCAGGTTTTTCCATCGTCTGCCCGGGCATCCGTCCCGGCGGCCCGGTCGGCGACGACCAGCAGCGCACGGTCGGCGTGGCGCAGGCATTCGATGATGGCGCCGACGCCATCGTCGTCGGCCGCCCGATCCGCCTGGCATCCGACCCGCGCGCAGCCGCGCAGGCCATGCAGCGCGAGATTGCAGATTTCTTCAATTGAAAATCAATGACTTATGCATTGATTCATGAAGTGTTGCATTAACTGAAGTGGGCGCGTAGGCTGTGCCCGTCGCCGGCCATGCCGGCGATGTGTCACATGTCCCCGGCCCAGCCGGTTTGAGGAGGTTCGCCACCGGCAACGGGGCGGCCTCTTTTTTTTATGCCTGCAACCGGGAAGCCCTTCCCGCCCCCGCTTGCCGCTGTCACCGGACAGGCCGCAAGATGCGACGGCCCCGGGGGAGGACCAACGACGCCATGCCACGCCGTTCATCTCGCAGCCGTACGCATCTTTCGCATCTGCTGTTCCTGTCCCTGTGCGCCGCGACCGTGTTCGGCAGCGGCTGCCGGCGGTCGCAGGAGCCCCTGCCAGGGGCCGCCACGGAACCGGCCGCGGCCGTGCGCCAGCTGGTCCAGCACCTGCACGACAACGACCTGGCCGGCTATGCCCGCGCGGCGGTGCCGCCCGAGGAATACGCGGAACTGGAGACGGCCTGGGCCCAGGGCCACAGCCGTTGGCCGCTGGACGAACTGCCCCTGCACGACAAGCTGCCGGCGCTGCTGGCCTCGCTGTCGGCGCCCGATGCGGAAACCCGGCTGCAGCGGGCGTTCAGGGCGCAGATCGCCGGACAGACCGCCGGCGTGCGCCAGGCCGCGCACTCGCTGGGCCTGTTCGGCGAGCAGTACATCAGCCACCAGGGCGACTACAGCGACGACGAGCGCGCCCACTACGTGCAGCTGGTCAAGGCGCTCAGCGCCTGGGCGCAGGCCGCGCCGCTTTCCGATTCCAAGCTGGCGCGCTCGACCATCGCCACCCTGACCGCCGCCGCGCGCGCCACCGGGCTGGACAGCGACGCTGCCCTGCAGGAAGCGGGCATGACCGGCAGCCTGCAGCGCTTGTCGCCGTTCGCCGCGGCCGTCAAACAGGTGCTGGCCGGCTACGGGTTGTCGCTGGACGACAGCATCGCGCAGCTGCGCACCGGGTTGGCCAGCCAGGAAGGCGACCGCGCTGTCGTCCATGTGCAATATCCCTTGGCCG
Source organism: Stenotrophomonas sp. PS02297 (assembly GCF_029959705.1). Taxonomy (NCBI): domain Bacteria; kingdom Pseudomonadati; phylum Pseudomonadota; class Gammaproteobacteria; order Lysobacterales; family Lysobacteraceae; genus Stenotrophomonas; species Stenotrophomonas sp. PS02297. The sequence goes on from NZ_JASCOS010000098.1 coordinate 10,399, forward strand.
GCCAGGAGATCGACCTGCAGGTGGTGCTGGCGCGCCGCCAGGGACGCTGGTACCTGGCCCGCACCCTGGCCGAAGCGGACGCGGCGCTGGCGGCCGCGCGCGCTGCCGCGCCGGCGCCAGAGGAGGGCCAGTCTTCCCCGGACGCCGCCGGCACCGACACCGGGAACAGCCCGGCTGCGGCGGCTAAGCCATAATGTCGCCGATGTCGAAACAGAACTCCCGGCCCGAACAGGGCGAACTCCTGCCGTCGGGCGAGGCCAGCGCCCCGGCCGCCGCCCCCCTGCCTCCGGCTCCGGCCGGCCGTCCGCCCGTGCGCCAGGGCCGTCGCCCACTGTGGTCGCGCCTGCTCGGCCGGCTGATCGAGCCGTGGCTGGGCCTGAAGATCGAACCGGAACAACTGCAGCACGACCCGGCGCAGCCGGTGGTCTACGTGCTGGAAGACTACGGCCTGTCCAACGCGCTGATCCTGGACAAGGCGTGCCGCGACGCCGGCCTGCCGTCGCCGCTGGTGCCGCTGCCCGGCGATCCGACCGGTCGCAAGCGCGCCTATGTGGCGCTGTCGCGGCGCTCGAGCAACAACGCGCTGATCCCCGAACAGCGCGGCGCCCGCACCCATTCCGATTCGCTGGCCCGGCTGCTGCAGGCGCACCGCGCCAACCCGGCGCTGGACGTGCAGCTGGTGCCGGTGTCGATCTTCGTCGGCCGCGCCCCGGACAAGCAGAGCGGCTGGTTCGCCGTGCTGTTCTCGGAGAACTGGGCGCTGGTCGGCCGCTTCCGCCGCCTGCTGGCGGTGCTGCTCAACGGCCGCGACAGCATCGTGCGCTTCGCCGCGCCGATTTCGCTGCGCGAGACGGTGGAGGAAGGGCTGGAGCCGGAGCGCACGGTGCGCAAGCTGCAGCGCGTGCTGCGCGCGCACTTCCGCCGCATCCGCGAATCGATCATCGGCCCGGATCTTTCCACCCGCCGCCTGCTGGTGGACAAGGTGCTGGAAGCCGATACGGTGCGCGAGGCCATCGCCGCCCAGGCCAAGCGCGACAACTCCAAGCCGACCGACGCCTGGAAGAAGGCCCAGGCCTACGCCTGGGAGATCGCCGCCGACTATTCCACCCCGGTGGTGCGCTCGGCCAGCTTCCTGCTCAGCCACGTCTGGAACCGCATCTACGCCGGCGTGCTGGTCCACCACCTGGACAAGTTCAAGGAAGCCGCGCCCGGGCACGAAGTCGTCTACGTGCCCAGCCACCGCAGCCACATGGACTACCTGCTGCTGAGCTACCTGCTGTACGACCGCGGCATCGTGCCGCCGCACATCTTCGCCGGCATCAACCTAAACCTGCCGGTGGTCGGCACCCTGCTGCGCAAGGGCGGCGCGTTCTTCGCGCGGCGCAGTTTCCGCGGCAACCCGCTGTATTCGGCGGTGTTCTCCGAATACATGGCGCAGCTGGTCTCCGGCGGCTATTCCATCGAGTACTTCGTCGAAGGCGGGCGCTCGCGTACCGGCCGCCTGCTGCAGCCCAAGGGCGGCGTGATTTCGATGACCCTGCGCGCGTTCCTGCGCCAGCCGCGCAAGCCGGTGCTGTTCCAGCCCATCTACATCGGCTACGAGAAGCTGATGGAGGGCAACAGCTACCTGGACGAACTGTCCGGCCGGCCGAAGGAAAAGGAATCGATCTGGGCGCTGCTGTGGGGCATTCCCAAGGTGCTCAAGCAGAACTACGGCCAGGTGGTGGTGAACTTCGGCGAGCCGATCGCGTTGAACGACGTCCTGGCCGAGCATGCGCCCGAGTGGGACGGCCAGCCGGTGCCCGAGGACGAGAAGCCGACGTGGCTGATGAAGACGGTCGACGCGCTGGCGCAGAACATCAACGTGCATGTCAATGCCGCCGCCGACGTCAACCCGATCAACCTGCTGGCGCTGGCGCTGCTGTCCACGCCCAAGCACGCGATGGGCGAGGCCGACCTGATCGCGCAGATCGAGCTGTGCAAGAAGCTGCTGGTCGAGATGCCGTACTCGGACCGGGTGACGGTCACCCCGCACTCGCCCGAGCGCATCATCGCCCACGCCGAGGAGATCAACGTCCTCACCCGCGTCAAGCACCCGCTGGGCGACGTGCTCAGCGTCAGCGGCGACACCGCGGTGCTGCTGAGCTATTTCCGCAACAACGTGCTGCACCTGTTCACCGCGTCCTCGTGGGTGGCGTGCTGCTTCCAGAACAACCGCCGCATGAGCCGCGCCGGCCTGCTGCGGCTGGGCCGCGGGCTGTACCCGTTCCTGCAGCAGGAGCTGTTCCTGCCGTGGAGCGAGGACGAGTTCGCCGCGCGCATCGAGCAGACCATCAACGTGTTCGTGCGCGAAGGCCTGCTGCAGCAGGTGGGCGAGGACGAGGGCGGCATGCTCGCGCGCAGCACTGGCCAGACCGACGAAGTGTTCCGCCTGCGCGCCATCGGCCATTCGCTGCAGCAGGCGTTCGAGCGCTACTACATCGCCATCTCGGTGCTGGTGAAGAACGGCCCCGGCGTGCTCGGCGCGGCCGAACTGGAAAGCCTGTGCCAGCAGGCCGCGCAGCGCCTGAGCCTGCTCTACGCCCCGGCCGCGCCGGAATTCTTCGACAAGACCCTGTTCCGCGGCTTCATCCAGAAGATGCGCGAACTGCGCCTGGTCTGGCCGGACGAGAACAGCAAGCTGCTGTTCGACGAGCGCCTCGACGCCTGGGCCAAGGACGCCAAGTTCATCCTCGGCCGCGAACTGCGCCACACCATCGAGCGCGTGAGCCCGGAAGCGGTGAAGCCGGAGGAGCCGGCGGCGGGCTGAAAGAGCCCGCCGC
>NZ_JASCOS010000099.1:0-13021 GCF_029959705.1 Stenotrophomonas sp. PS02297
CCCCGGCGCGCCGCGGCAGCGCGACCCGCACCCAGCAGGTGGCGCGCAGCGCCGCCGCGCGGCAGGCCGAACCGGCGCGCGCTGTCGCCACGCAGTCGCCGGTGCCGGCGTTGCGCACGGATCCTTTCGCCGATCCCGGCAACGTGCTGCGGGCGCGCCCCTGGCCGCGTTCGAGCCTGTCCCCGGCGCTGTCGAACCATGCCTTGAATGCCAGCCTTCCGGTGGCGGAGGGCGGCGCGGCCTTCTATCCGTTCGAACCGCGCATGCCGTCGCAGGACAGGTCGGGCGAGCCGGACGCGCAGCCGCCGCGGCACTGACGCCGGCGTTCCTTTCCCCGCCCCCGTGGCCTGCGCCGCGGGGGCCGTTTCCCCGGAATTTCCCTGTCCTGCGCTCCACGCCGGACGGGAGGTGTTTCCTACTCTTTCAATCGGAGGCTCGATCCTGATGACCCACCGTATCCACACGCGACTGTTCGGCTTGCTGGCGATGACCCTGCCGCTGGCCGCCTGCGCCCAGAGCAACGCACCTGCCGCCCCCGCAGAGCAGGCGGTCGCCGCGCGCCCCGCCGCGCCGGCCCCGCAGCTGGTCAGCGGCCTGCCCGATTTCACCCAGCTGGTGGACCAGGTCGGGCCGGGCGTGGTGAACGTCGAGACGGTCATCGGCCCGCGCCGCAACCCGCGCATGGCCGGTGGCGGCCGCCCGGACATGGATCAGCTGCCGGACTTCTTCCGGCGCTTCTTCGGCCCCGACTTCCAGGTGCCCGGCGGCGACGATGCGCCGGACAACGGCCCGCGCGGACGCGGCATGGGTTCGGGCTTCGTCATTTCCGCCGACGGCTACGTGCTGACCAACCACCACGTGATCGACGGCGCCGAGACGGTCAAGGTCAAGCTCAGCGACCGCCGCGAGTTCGACGCCAAGGTCGTTGGCAGCGACCAGCAATACGATGTCGCGCTGCTGAAGATCGATGCCAAGGGCCTGCCGACCGTGCGCGTGGGCGATTCCAATACGCTCAAGCCCGGTCAGTGGGTGGTGGCGATCGGTTCTCCGTTCGGGCTGGATCATTCGGTCACCGCCGGCATCGTCAGTGCCACCGGCCGCAGCAATCCCTACGCCGAGCAGCGCTACGTGCCGTTCATCCAGACCGACGTGGCCATCAACCAGGGCAATTCCGGCGGTCCGCTGCTCAATACCCGTGGCGAGGTGGTCGGCATCAACTCGCAGATCTTCTCCGCTTCCGGCGGCTACATGGGCATCAGCTTCGCCATCCCGATCGACCTGGCGATGAGCGCGGTGGAGCAGATCAAGAAGACCGGCAAGGTCAGCCGTGGCCAGCTGGGCGTCGTGGTCGAGCCGCTCGATTCGCTCAAGGCCCAGGGGCTGGGCATGTCGGACAGCCGTGGCGCACTGGTCAACCAGATGGTCGAGGACAGCGCGGCCCGCAAGGCGGGCCTGGAAGTCGGCGATGTGATCCGGTCGGTCAACGGCACCGAGATCGCCGCATCCAGCGACCTGCCGCCGCTGATCGGCGCCATGCCGCCCGGCAGCAAGGTCCGGCTGGGCATCCTGCGTGACGGCAAGCAGCGCGAAATCACCGTGACCCTTACCGAACTGGCCGAGGATGCGGCGCGGCCCGCCAATGGCCCGGCTGCCGGCGGCGGGGACAAGCCGATGGCTGGCGCCAATGCCCTGCTGGGGCTGGAAGTGGCCGACCTGACGGCCGCCGAGCGCAGGCAGCTGGGGCTGGAGGCGGGCGAGGGCGTGCGCATCACCGGCGTGAAAGGGCAGGCCGCACGCGAGGCGCGGCTGTCGCCGGGCATGGTGGTGCTGCAGGTCGGCCGTACCCCGGTCGGCAGCGTGGCCGGGCTCAACCGCGAACTGGCCGGCTACAAGAAGGGCGACGTGGTGATGCTGCTGGTGCGGGCGGGCGGCAACAGCGCCTTCGTCGCGGTCCGGGCCGGCGGCTGAGTCCCGCCTTCATCAAGCTGTACGCAGGGGCCGCCTCCGGGCGGCTCCTGCCGTTCGGGCCGGCCGCCTGTGCGGGCTGCCCGCCGGGCGTGCGATAATGCCTCGTTATCCTGACGACGCGACGCGCCGCCGCCACCTTATGTCTGCCGATCCGATGCGGAACATCCGCAATTTCTCCATCATCGCCCACGTCGACCATGGCAAGTCCACCCTGGCCGACCGCATCATCCAGATCTGTGGCGGCCTGACCGCGCGCGAAATGGAAGCGCAGGTCCTGGACAACAACCCGATCGAGCGCGAGCGTGGCATCACCATCAAGGCGCAGTCGGTGTCGTTGCCGTACAAGGCGCGCAATGGCGAAACCTACCACCTGAACTTCATCGACACCCCCGGCCACGTCGACTTCTCCTATGAAGTCAGCCGTTCGCTGGCCGCCTGCGAGGGCGCGCTGCTGGTGGTGGACGCGGCCCAGGGCGTGGAAGCCCAGTCCGTGGCCAACTGCTACACCGCGGTCGAGATGGGCCTGGAAGTGGTGCCGGTGCTCAACAAGATCGACCTGCCCACCGCCGATACCGACCGCGCCAAGGCCGAGATCGAGGCGGTGATCGGCATCGATGCCACCGACGCGGTACCGGTGTCGGCCAAGACCGGCCTGAACGTGGAAGAGGTGCTGGAGGCGATCGTCCACCGCATCCCGCCGCCGGTCCCGCGCGACACCGACAAGCTGCAGGCGCTGATCATCGACTCCTGGTTCGACAACTACCTGGGTGTGGTCTCGCTGGTGCGCGTGATGCAGGGCGAGGTCAAGACCGGCGACAAGCTGCTGGTCATGTCCACCGGCCGCAACCACCAGGTCGACGCGGTGGGCGTGTTCACGCCCAAGCGCAAGGTCACCGGCAGGCTGTCGGCGGGCGAGGTGGGCTGGATCACCGCGTCGATCAAGGACGTGCACGGCGCGCCGGTCGGCGACACCCTGACCCTGGCCGGCGATCCTGCCCCCAAGCCGCTGCCCGGCTTCCAGGAAATGCAGCCGCGCGTGTTCGCCGGCCTGTTCCCGGTCGATGCCGAGGACTACCCGGACCTGCGCGAGGCGCTGGACAAGCTGCGCCTGAACGACGCCGCGCTGCGCTTCGAGCCGGAAAGCTCCGAGGCCATGGGCTTCGGCTTCCGCTGCGGCTTCCTCGGCATGCTGCACATGGAGATCGTGCAGGAGCGCCTGGAGCGCGAGTACGACCTGGACCTGATCAGCACCGCGCCGACCGTGGTCTACGAGGTGCTCAAGAGCGACGGCTCCATCGTGATGATGGACAACCCCGCCAAGCTGCCGCCGGTGAACCAGGTCGAGGAGATCCGCGAGCCGATCATCCGCGCCAACGTGCTCACTCCCGAGGAGTACATCGGCAACATCATCAAGCTGTGCGAGGAGAAGCGCGGCACCCAGATCGGCATCAACTACCTGGGCAGCCAGGTGCAGATCAGCTACGAGCTGCCGATGGCCGAGGTGGTGCTGGACTTCTTCGACAAGCTCAAGTCGGTCAGCCGCGGCTACGCCTCGCTGGACTACCACTTCGTGCGCTTCGATGCCGGCCCGTTCGTGCGCGTGGACGTGCTGATCAACGGCGACAAGGTCGATGCGCTGTCGCTGATCGTGCACCGCAGCCATGCCGATCGCCGCGGCCGCGAGCTGTGCGAGAAGATGAAGGACCTGATCCCGCGGCAGATGTTCGACGTCGCCATCCAGGCCGCCGTCGGCTCGCAGATCATCGCCCGCACCACGGTCAAGGCCATGCGCAAGAACGTGCTGGCCAAGTGCTATGGTGGCGACGTTTCGCGCAAGAAGAAGCTGCTGGAGAAGCAGAAGGAAGGCAAGAAGCGCATGAAGCAGGTCGGCCGCGTGGAGATCCCGCAGGAGGCCTTCCTGGCCGTGCTGCAGATGGACAACAAGTGACCGGCGCCCGCCGCCGGGTCCCGTGCATAGCGAAGGATGACGAATGAAATGGTTTGAAATCGCCCTGGTGGTGCTGACCCTGGGGTCGGGCCTGGTCCTGCTGCTGGACAAGCTGTTCATGGCCAGGCGCCGCGCGACCAAGGGCGGCCTGCTGGACAGCGAGGAGCCGGCGCTCGTCGACTACTCGCGTGCCTTCTTCCCGGTGCTGGCGGTGGTGCTGATCCTGCGCAGCTTCATCGCCGAGCCGTACAAGATCCCGTCCAGCTCGATGATGCCCAACCTGCTGATCGGCGATTTCATCCTGGTCAACAAGTTCGCCTACGGCATCCGCCTGCCGATCACCAACACCAAGGTGATCCCGACCGGCGAGCCCAGCCGCGGCGACGTGGTGGTGTTCCAGTTCCCGGGCCATCCGGACATGCCGGGCGACCCGCAGCGCGGCGAGAATTTCATCAAGCGCGTCGTTGGCCTGCCGGGCGACCGCATCGGCTTCCATGGCGACACCCTGTCGATCAATGGCCAGCCGCTGGCGTACGAGGTCAAGGGCGAATACGTCGGCAAGGGCCGCGGCGCGGAAATGAACGGCGCCACCCTGCTCAGCGAGGCGCTGCCGGGCCGCACGCATACCGTGCTGGAATACCTGGGCCGCGCCAATCCGGCCGGGCAGGGCGACTGGGAAGTGCCGCAGGGCCAGTACCTGGTCATGGGCGACAACCGCGACAACAGCGACGACGGCCGCTTCTGGGGCTTCCTGCCCGAGCAGAACCTGCGCGGCAAGGCGTTCCTGATCTGGCTCAACTGCAGCGGCTGGTTCTGCAAGGACGGCTTCGAACCGTCGCGGATCGGCTCGGGCATCCAGTAACGTAGGCGCAACCCGGGGAGAACGCTATGAATCGCAAGCAAGGCGGCATGACGCTGACGTCGTTCCTGATGGTGTTGGCGGTGGTGGGCTTCGCCCTGTACATCGGCATGAAGCTGTTCCCGATGTACCAGGAGTTCTATGCGGTCAAGACCTCGATGAAGGCCCTGGCCAGGGAGCCTGGCAGCGCCGATCCGGTCAAGGCGCAGGAGCTGTTCTTCAAGCGCATGGACATGAATTACTCGGACAGCGTCAAGCGCGAGAACATCAAGTTCGACCGCATCGACGGCGGCGTGCGCATGAACGTCAAGTACGAAGTGCGCCGCCCGCTGGTCGGCAATCTCGACATCGTCGGGAATTTCGAGAATTCCCAGGATCTGACGACGCGCGGTGAGTAGGACGGTTGCCCGGGGTGACCGCATCGGTCACCCGTTCAAGGATCAGGGGCTGCTGCTGCAGGCCCTGACCCATCGCAGCGCCGGCGCGCCGCACAACGAGCGCCTGGAGTTCCTCGGCGACAGCATCGTCAACATGATGGTCGCCGAAGCGCTGTTCGCGCGCTGGCCCAAGGCCGACGAAGGGGCGCTGACCCGGGCGCGGGCGGCGCTGGTATGCGAAGGCGCGCTGGCGGCCATGGCCCGTACCCTGGAGCTGGGCGAGCGCCTGACCCTGGGGCCGGGCGAGATGAAATCCGGCGGCCACCGCCGCGACTCGATCCTGGCCGATGCCTTCGAGGCGGTGGTGGCGGCGATCTACCTGGATGCCGGTTTCGAGGCCTGCCGCGCGCGGGTGTTGCCCTGGTTCGAGGCGCCGATGGCCGCGGTACCGGTCGGCAAACCCGAAAAAGACCCCAAGACCCGCCTGCAGGAATGGCTGCAGGCGCGGCAGAAACCGCTGCCGGTATATGAACTGGTATCGGAAACCGGCGATGACCATGCCCGGCATTTCCGGGTACGCTGCCGCCTGACCGACCCGGACGTGACCACCGAGGGCGAAGGCAGCTCCCGGCGGCTGGCCGAACAACAGGCGGCTGCGGCCGCGATCGAGCAACTGGATTCCAAGTGAACGAGACCACCTCCCACCGCTGCGGCAGCGTCGCCGTCATCGGCCGCCCCAACGTCGGCAAATCGACCCTGACCAACGCCCTGGTGGGCGCCAAGGTCAGCATCGTCTCCAACCGGCCGCAGACCACGCGCCACCGCCTGCTGGGCATCGCCACCTTCCCGGAAGGCCAGCTGGTGCTGGTCGACACCCCCGGGCTGCACCGCCAGCAGAAGCGGGCCATGAACCGGGTGATGAACCGCGCCGCGCGCGGCTCGCTGGAAGGCGTGGACGCCGGCCTGCTGGTGATCGAGGCCGGGCGCTGGGACGAAGAGGACACGCTGGCCTTCAACGTGCTGCGCGATGCCGGCATCCCGGTGCTGCTGGTGGTCAACAAGGTCGACCGGCTGAAGGACAAGGGCGCGCTGCTGCCGTTCCTGCAGGAGATCACCGAGGGCCGCGATTTCGCCGGCGTGCACCCGATCTCGGCGCAGAAGCGCAACGGCCTGGACGCGCTGGTGCGCGACGTGCTCAAGCTGCTGCCGGAGGCCCCGCCGATGTTCGGCGAGGACGAGATCACCGACCGCAGCCAGCGTTTCCTGGCCGGCGAGCTGGTGCGCGAGCAGCTGATGCGCCAGCTGGGCGAGGAGCTGCCGTATGCCACCACGGTGGAGATCGAGCGCTTCGCCGAGGATGGCAACCTGCTGCGCATCGGTGCGGTGATCTGGGTCGAGCGCGAGGGCCAGAAGGCCATCGTGATCGGCAAGGGCGGCACGCGCCTGAAGGAAATCGGCGCCAAGGCACGCCTGCAGATGGAGCGCCTGTTCGGCGCCAAGGTCTTCCTGGAGACCTGGGTGCGGGTGCGCGAGGGCTGGTCGGACGACGAGGCCGCGCTCAAGGCCTTCGGCTACGAGTAAGGCGTCCGCCGCGCCGATTCCGCAGCGACTCCAGTCGCGAAGGGGCTTTCCCGAGGGGGGGGCAGACAAGGGGAAAACCCCTTGGCGACTGAAGTCGCTACTGCGGCCAACCGAGTGCGGAAGGCGAACGAGGCGAGCGGAGCATCCTTCCCATGCGCATCGACGACGAACCCGCCTACGTTCTGCATGCGCGCCCCTGGCGCGAGACCAGCCTGTTGGTCGAAGTGCTGACGCGCGAGCACGGCCGCATCGGCCTGCTGGCGCGCGGCGTGCATGGACCGAAGAAACAGGCCCTGCGCGCGACCCTGCAGCCGCTGCAGTCGATCCGCCTGGATGCGGTGATGGCCGGCGAACTGGCGCAACTGCGCCGCGCCGAGAGCCAGGACGCCGCGCCGCGCCTGCTGGGGCAGGCGATGCTGGCCGCCTTCTACATCAACGAACTGGTACTGCGGCTGGCCCCGCGCCACGATCCCTTGCCCGAGCTGCATCGCGCCTACGGGCAGGTGCGCGGGCGGCTGGCCGAGGCGGCCGGGCTGGCATGGGCGCTGCGCCGCTTCGAACGCGACCTGCTCGATGCGCTGGGGTTCGGCTTCGACTGGGCCAGTGCGGCGGACGGTCAACCGATCGACCCGGCGGCGCGCTATCGGCTGGACCCGCAGGAAGGGCCGCTGCGCCTGCTCAGCGAGCGCAACGCCGCCGAGCGTCGCGGCCTGGCCACCGGTGCGGCCCTGCTGGCGCTGGGCGAGGACCGCATGCCCGACGCGGCCGACCTGGCCAGCCTGCGGCCGCAGATGCGCGCGGTGCTGCTGCACCATCTTGGCGGGCGCGGGCTGAAGTCCTGGGAGCTGCTGGGCGATCTGAATAACAGGAACCCGTAGACAGGAACGGGAAGCCGGAGGAAGCAACAGCGGCATGCCGCCCGCGGTTGCCCGCCTGTTTCCTGCTCTCCGCTTTCACGCAGCGGAGCGCGCACGGACCATGCCTCCGGTTTTCGCCTTCCTCCAGTCTCCAGTTCCCGTCCACTGGTTCCCGGATTCTCAATGCAGCAAGGCGCTCACCGCCGCATCGAACTGGCGCCGGGCCAAGTCCGACTCCGGCGCCTGATGCAGCTGCCGCACCGCGCGGCCGAGCCGCGAGGCGCCGACGAAGCCGCAGCTGGCCTGCAGCCGGTGCAGCTGCGAGCGCAGGGCGCCGTCGTCGTGCTGCCGCAGCGCCACCGAAACCGCATCGCGGGCGACCGGCAGCTCGGACAGGAACAGTTCGCGCAGCGCCACGACGTGGGCCTGATGGCCATTGAGCGCACTCAGCGCCGCGTTCTCGTCCCAATCCGGCGTGGCCGGTTCCTCGCTCGCCGGCGCTCCGTTGGCACCGGCGTGGCCGAGACAGCCGCGCACGGCATCGAGCAGGTCGGCGCGGGTCATCGGCTTGACCAGGAGCCGCTGGAAACCGGCCTCGCGCAGCGACTGCCGGATGTCCGCGCCATTGTCGGCGGTATGGGCCAGGGCGGGGACGCCGGGGTGCAGCGCGCGCAGGCGCAGCAGCAGCTCCTGTCCGCTTCCGTCGGGAAGATTGACGTCTATCAGCCACAGGTCGTGGCGTGCCGTGCCGCTGGTCTCGAGTGCCTGCGCGACCGAGCCGGCAACATCGACCATGGCCGGCAGCGCTTCCAGTGCGGCCCGGAAAAAGCCCTGGCTGGTCGCGTCATCCTCGACCAGCAGCAGGCGCGGCGGGTTCGCCTGTGCGTGCGTATTCATCTGCTGCCTCCATGTCAGCCGTGCCGCGCATGATTGGCGATGTGGCGCGGCCGCGCAAGCGGCGGAAGTCAGGCCGATGCGCATCTGCGACAATGACGCCCCTTTTCGCCCGCAGCCGTCCGCCACGTGGCCCGATCCAGATCCCGCATAGACAAGACCCCGTTCCAGACCGACATCCTCGACCTCAGCCACGACGGCCGTGGCGTCGCCCGCCGCGAAGGCGAGGGCGGCAAGGTGACCTTCGTGGCCGGCGCGCTGCCCGGCGAGACGGTGATGGCCGAGCAGACCGGCAAAAGCCGCCACTTCGATGAAGCGCGGACCGTGGAAGTGCTCGCTGCCTCGCCGCACCGCGTGCAGCCGCGCTGCCCGCATTTCGGCGTCTGCGCCGGCTGCGTGCTGCAGCACCTGGAGGAGGGCCAGCAGATCGTGGCCAAGCAGCAGGTGCTGATGGACAACCTGACCCGCATCGGCCATGTCAGCCCGGGCACGGTGCTGCCGCCGCTGGTGGGCGACAACTGGGGTTACCGGCGCAAGGGCCGGTTCTCTGTGCGCCGCGTCGAGAAGAAGGACAAGACCCTGGTGGGTTTCCGCGAGCAGGATCCACGCTTCGTCGCCGACCTGTCGCAGTGCCTGACCGTGATCCCCGAGATCGGCACCAGGGTGGCGGTGTTGTCGGCCTTCATCGAAGGACTGGACGGCAAGCGCGACATCCCGCAGATCGAGTTCATCGGCGGCGATGCGGCCATCGCCCTGACCGTGCGCCACCTGCAGCCGCTGTCCGATGCCGACCGGCAGGCATGGACGGCGTTCGGCCAGGAACACGGTTTCGCCATCTACCTGCAGCCCGGCGGGCTGGAGTCGGTGCATCCGCTGTGGCCGGCCGAAGGCGTGCCGCTGTCGTTCGCGCTGCCGCAGTGGGACGTTGAGCTGGCGTTCCGCCCGCTGGATTTCATCCAGGTCAACGCCAAGCTCAACCAGCAGATGATCGCCCACGCACTGGCCCTGCTGGACGCGCAGCCGGACGAGCGCGTGCTCGACCTGTTCTGCGGCCTGGGCAACTTCACCCTGCCGCTGGCGCGCACCGTGCGCGAAGTGGTGGGCGTGGAGGGCGAGGCCGGGCTGGTGGCGCGGGCGAAGGACAACGCGCAGCGCAACGGCCTGGACAACGCGCAGTTCTTCGCCGCCGACCTCACCCAGGACCAGCGCAATGCGCCGTGGATGCGGCAGGGTTTCGACAAGCTGCTGCTCGACCCGCCGCGTTCGGGCGCCATCGACGTGCTGCAGCAGCTGCCGCTCAAGCAGTTCAAGCGCATCGTCTATGTCAGCTGCCATCCGGGCTCGCTGGCGCGCGATGCCGGCTACCTGGTCAACGAGCAGGGCTTCACCCTGGTGTCGGCCGGGGCGATGGACATGTTCCCGCATACCGCGCACGTGGAAAGCATCGCGGTGTTCGAAAAGAAATGAGACACGCGCACATGGATGTGCGCCGCTCTTGCGAGGGATTCGCGCCGATGAGACACGCGCACATGGATGTGCGTTGCTTTTGTGAGGGACTCACATCAACGAGGTTTTGAATGGGCATCGAGATCGAGCGCAAGTTCCTGGTCATCAATGACGGCTGGCGCGCCGCCGCGCATGCCGTCATCCCGATGGCGCAGGGCTACATCAACGACATGGCGGCGATGGACAGCGGCGCGCAGAAGGCCTCGGTGCGCGTGCGCATCCAGGGCGATGCGGCGTACCTGAACATCAAGTCGCGCGAACTCGGCCATACCCGCCAGGAGTTCGATTACCCGGTGCCGGTAAGCGAGGCGCGCGAACTGCTGGCGCTGTGCGTCGGCGGCCTGATCGACAAGCGCCGCCATCTGGTCGACCACGGCGGGCTGTTGTGGGAAGTGGACGAATTCCTTGGCGACAACGCCGGGCTGGTGGTGGCCGAAGTGGAACTGGAGAGCGCCGACCAGCCGTTCGAAAAGCCGGACTGGGCCGGCGCCGAGGTGACCGACGAGCTGCGCTACTACAACCTCGCGCTGGCCTCGCGTCCCTACACGCAATGGAGCGCTGCAGAGCGCGCCTGAGCTCCACCAAGACGAAGGAATCTCCATGCGCATCGACATATGGTCCGACGTGGTCTGCCCCTGGTGCTGGATCGGCAAGCACCGCTTCCAGCGCGCGCTGGAACTGATGGGCGACAAGGCGCCGCCGCTGGAGGTGCGCTGGCATCCATTCCTGCTCGATCCCGAGGCCGACGCCACGCCGGTGCCGCTGCGGCAGGCCTATGCCGCCAAGTTCGGCGGCGCCGAGCGCGTGGAGCAGATGTTGGCGCAGACCCAGGGCACCGCGCAGGCCGAAGGCCTGCCAATGGATTTCGACCGCGGCCAGGTCAAGGTCACCACCCTGCCGGCGCATCGCCTGCTGTGGCTGGCCGGCCGCGAGGGCGTGCAGGAGCCGGTCGCCGAGGCGCTGTTCCGCGCCCATTTCGAGCATGGCCGCAACCTGGCCGATCCGCAGGTACTGGCCGACGCGGCCGCCGCCGGCGGCATTCCGGCCGGGCGCGTGCAGGCGCTGCTGGCGTCGGACGAGGGGCTGGCCGAAGTCCGCGCCGGGCTGGGCCAGGCACAGGCGTTGGGCATCCAGTCGGTGCCGACCTTCGTCATCAACGGCCGCTATGCGGTGCAGGGCGCGCAGCCGCCGGAAGTATTCGCGCAGGTGCTGGAGAAGGTCGCCGCCGAGCTGGCGCCGGCCCCGGCGGCGGGCGCGGATGAACCGGCCTGCGGGCCGGACGGCTGCAGCCTCTGACGCCGCGGGCGCCATCTGCGACAATGCCCGGCTTGGCTGTATGGGAATCCGCACATGCTTCTGATCGGCGTCGCCGGTACCGAACTGACTGCCCAGGAACGCGACTGGCTGCGGCATGACGCCGTGGCCGGCGTGGTGCTGTTCAAGCGCAATTTCGCCTCGCGCGGGCAACTGGTCGAGCTGACCGCCGCGATCCGCGCCGCCACCGCGCGCCCGCTGCTGATCGCGGTGGACCAGGAAGGCGGGCGCGTGCAGCGCTTCCGCGAGGGCTTCACCGACCTGCCGCCGCTGGACGGTTTCGGCCGGCTGCATGCGACCGACCCGGATGCCGCGCTGGCGCTGGCCGAACAGCATGCCTGGCTGATGGCCAGCGAGATCCGCGCCACCGGCCTGGACCTGAGCTTCGCGCCGGTAGTGGACGTGGGCCATGGCAACCTGGCCATCGGCAACCGCGCCTTCGCCGAGGACCCGCAGGTCGTCGCGGCACTGGCCCAGGCCTATGTGCGCGGCATGCACGGCGCCGGCATGGCCGCCACGCTCAAGCATTTCCCGGGCCACGGTACGGTGCGCGAGGATACGCACGTCGACGTCGCCATCGACCCGCGTCCGCTGCACGAGCTGGAAACGCAGGATCTGCTACCGTTCCGCGCCGGCATCCAGGCCGGGGCCGATGCGGTGATGATGGCCCACGTCATCTATCCGCAGGTCGCGCCGGAACCGGCCGGCTATTCGCCGCGCTGGATCAACCAGATCCTGCGTGGACAGCTGGGCTTCCGCGGCGTGGTGTTCTCCGACGACATCGGCATGGCGGCCTCGTTCGCCGCTGGTGGGGTCAAGGCCCGGGTCGATGCCCACCTGGACGCCGGCTGCGACGTGGTGCTGGTCTGCCACCCGGAACTGGTCGAAGAATCGCTGCAGGCCGTGTCCGGCCGCAGCCTGAACACCGCCGCGCTGCTGGGCCTGATCGCCCATGGCGCCATGGGCTGGGGCGGCCTGCTGGCCGATGCCCGCCACGGCGAAACCCAAAACCGTCTGCTCGAAACTCTCGGAAGAACCGCCTGATGTCCAAACTCACTCTCGAACAAGCCGTGGCCCAGGCCGACCTGCTGGTCGACCGCCCCACCATCGATGCGGCCATCGCCGGCATCGCCGATGCCATCGCGCGCGACTACAAGGGCGAAGTGCCGGTATTCCTGTCGATCATGAACGGCGCGCTGCCGTTCGCCGGCCAGCTCGCGCTGGAACTGGGCGCGCGCGGCCAGGACGCGCAGTTCGATTACATGCAGGCCTCGCGCTACCACGGCGAGAGCGGCGGCGAACTGGTCTGGAAGCATCGCCCGGTGTCCTCGCTGTTCGGCCGCCGCGTGCTGCTGGTGGACGACATCCTCGACGAGGGCTTCACCCTGCAGGGCGTGCGCGACTGGTGCCTGGAACAGGGCGCCACCGATGTGCGCATCGCGGTGCTGACAGTCAAGCAGCACGACCGCTGCCTGGACGGCGTCACGGCCGACTATGCCGGCATCGAGCTGCCGGACCGTTTCGTGTTCGGCTTCGGCATGGATGTCAGCGAATCGCTGCGGTCGCTGCCGGCCATCTACGCGATGAAGCAGTAAGCGGGGCCGGCCGTTGGCCGGTACGCGCCATCGCTTCGCGCTGTCGCCCCGCGGTCTGCGCTGCAGGCCGCGGGCCCCGTTTCTCGCTTGCCACACCCCGCGCCTTCGGCGCGGCCCCTGAC
>NZ_JASCOS010000009.1:0-71233 GCF_029959705.1 Stenotrophomonas sp. PS02297
GGCCCAGGCTGCCGCTGCCCAGGCGGCCGTGCGCGCCGCCGAGGCGCAGCTGGTCGGGGCGCAGTCCACGGTCCGCGCGGCCGAGGCCGCGGTGGCGCGGATCCAGGCCGACATCGACGACAGCGCGCTCAAATCGCCGCGCGCCGGCCGGGTGCAGGTGCGCGTGGCGCAGCCGGGCGAAGTGCTCGGCGCCGGCGGGCGCGTGCTCAACCTGCTCGACCTGTCCGACGTCTACATGACCTTCTTCGTGCCCGAGACCAGCGCCGGTCGCATCGCCATCGGCAGCGAGGTGCGGATCGTGCTCGACGCCGCGCCGCAGTACGTGATCCCGGCCACGATCTCCTTCGTCGCCAGCCAGGCCCAGTTCACGCCCAAGACGGTGGAGACCGCCAACGAGCGCCAGAAGCTGATGTTCCGCGTGCGTGCGCAGATTTCCGAGGATCTTCTGCGTCGGCATCTGGAGCAGGTCAAGACCGGAGTGCCCGGGGTGGCCTGGATCCGGCTCGACAGCGACCAGGCCTGGCCCGCCGATCTGGTTGCCAATGTGCCGGCGGAGTGAGCGGACATGACCAAGCCGATCGCGCCCACCGTCGTCCACCTGCAGGGCGTGCGCCTGGACTACGGCAAGGTGTCCGCGCTGGATGGCGTCGATCTGGACATTCCCGCCGGCCGCATGGTCGGCCTGATCGGCCCGGACGGGGTCGGCAAGTCCAGCCTGCTGGCGCTGGTGTCCGGCGCCCGCCGGATCCAGGCCGGCCGCGTCGAGGTGCTGGGCGGCGACATGGCCCGGCGCGGCCACCGCAACGCGGTCTGCCCGCGCATCGCCTACATGCCGCAGGGTCTGGGCCGCAACCTGTATCCGACGCTGTCGGTCGAGGAAAACCTGCAGTTCTTCGCCCGCCTGTTCGGCCACGGCGCGGCCGAGCGCCGCCGCCGCATCGACGAGCTGACCCAGGCCACGGGCCTGTATCCGTTCCTTTCGCGCCCTGCCGGCAAGCTCTCGGGCGGCATGAAGCAGAAGCTCGGGCTGTGCTGCGCGCTGATCCACGACCCCGACCTGCTGCTGCTCGACGAGCCGACCACTGGCGTCGACCCGTTGGCACGGGCGCAGTTCTGGGACCTGATCGCGCGGATCAGGCGGCAGAGCCCGGAGATGAGCGTGGTCGTGGCCACCGCCTACATGGACGAGGCGCAGCGCTTCGACTGGCTGGTGGCGATGGACGACGGCAAGGTGCTGGCTACCGGCACGCCGGCTGAACTGCTGGCGCGGACCGGCTCGGCTTCGCTGGAAGAGGCCTTCATCGCCCTGTTGCCGGAAGAAAAGACCCGCGACCACCAACCGGTCGTGATCCCGCCATTGAGCGGCGATGACGGCGACATCGCCATCGAGGCCCAGGACCTGACCATGCGCTTCGGCGACTTCGTGGCGGTCGATCATGTGTCCTTCCGCATCCGCCGCGGCGAGATCTTCGGCTTCCTCGGCTCCAACGGCTGCGGCAAGTCGACCACGATGAAGATGCTGACCGGCCTGCTGCCGGCCAGCGAGGGCCGCGCCTGGCTGTTCGGCAACGAGGTCGACCCGCACGACATCGACACCCGCCGCCGGGTGGGCTACATGTCGCAGGCGTTCTCGCTGTACTCCGAACTGACCGTGCAGCAGAACCTGGTGCTGCACGCACGCCTGTTCAAGGTGTCCGAGGACGGCATCCCGGCGCGGGTGCAGGAGATGGTCGAACGCTTCGGCCTGGAGGCGGTCGTGCACAGCCTGCCCGCCAGCCTGCCGATGGGCGTGCGCCAGCGCCTGTCGCTGGCGGTGGCGATGGTGCACAAGCCGGAGCTGCTGATCCTCGACGAGCCGACCTCGGGCGTGGACCCGGTCGCGCGCGATGCGTTCTGGCGCCTGCTGGTGGAGCTGTCGCGCCGCGACCGGGTGACGATCTTCATCTCCACCCACTTCATGAACGAGGCCGAGCGCTGCGACCGCATGTCGATGATGCATGCGGGCAAGGTGCTCGACAGCGATGCCCCGGCCGCGCTGGTGGCCAAGCGCGGTGCGCAGACCCTGGAAGAGGCCTTCATCGGTTATCTGGTCGAGGCCGGCGGCGGCACGTCCGGGCAGACCGGCGACGACCCGGCGCCCGCGCAGCCCCGCGCCGATGGCCATCGCGACGCCCGTCGCAAGCCTTTCAGCCTGCAGCGCATGATCAGCTACGTCTGGCGCGAAGCGCTGGAGCTGCAGCGCGATCCGGTGCGCGCCACGCTGGCGCTGGTCGGTTCGCTGCTGCTGATGTTCGTGGTCGGCTATGGCATCAGCCTGGACGTGGAGGATCTGCGCTACGCGGTGCTCGACCATGACCAGACCAGCCTCAGCCGCAGCTATGCGATGAGCCTGGAAGGCTCGCGCTATTTCATCGAACGGGCGCCGCTGGCCGACTACGAGGAGCTGGACCGGCGCATGCGCAGCGGCGAGCTGGCGCTGGCCATCGAGATCCCGCCGGGCTTCGCGCGCGACGTGCTGCGCGGCAACAGCGTCCAGGTCGGCGCCTGGTTCGACGGCGCCATGCCCACCCGCGCCGAGACCATCCAGGGTTACCTGCAGGGCATCCACCTGCATTGGCTGGCCGAGCAGGCGCGCGAACGCTTCGGCATGCAGCTGGCCAGCCCGATCGCCATCGAATCGCGCTACCGCTACAACCCCGACGTGCGCAGCCTGCCGGCGATGGTGCCGGCGGTGGTGCCGCTGCTGCTGCTGATCCTGCCCGCCATGCTCACGGCGCTGGCGGTGGTGCGCGAGAAGGAGAGCGGCTCGATCACCAACCTCTACGTCACCCCGGTCACCCGCAGCGAGTTCCTGCTGGGCAAGCAACTGCCCTACGTGGCCCTGGCGATGCTCAATTTCCTGGCCATGGCGCTGCTGGCGGTCACCGTGTTCGGCGTGCCGATCACCGGCAGCTTCCTGGCGCTGACGCTGGCGGCGCTGATCTTCACCACGGTATCCACCGGTTTCGGGCTGCTGGCCTCCACGGTCACCCGCAGCCAGATCGCCTCGATGTTCCTGGTGGTGGTGGGCACGGTCATCCCGGTGACCCAGTTCGCCGGCCTGGTCGACCCGATCTCCTCGCTCGAAGGCGTCGGCCGGGTGGTGGGCGAAACCTATCCGGCCAGCCACATGATCGCGATCAGCCGCGGTGTGTTCAGCAAGGCGCTGCACCTGCGCGACCTGGGCGGCGCGCTGTGGCCGCTGCTGCTGGCCGTGCCGGTGGTGCTGGGGCTGGCCATCGCCCTGACCCGCAAACAGGAGCGCTGACGTGAAACTCCCCCACCTGGCCAACGTCTATCGCCTGGGCATCAAAGAGCTGTGGAGCCTGGCGCGCGACCCGATCCTGCTGGTGCTGATCGCCTATGTGTTCACCGTGTCGATCCACACCGCCGCCACGGCCATGCCCGAGAGCCTGCACAACGCGCCGATCGCCATCGTCGACGAGGACCGCTCGGCGCTGTCGCAACGCATCGCCTCGGCGTTCTATCCCCCGCAGTTCTCGCCGCCGGCGATGATCTCGCTGGGCGAGGTCGACCCGGGCATGGACTCCGGCGCCTACACCTTCGTGCTCGACATCCCGCCCAATTTCCAGCGCGACGTGCTGGCCGGCCGGCAACCCGCGCTGCAGCTCAACATCGACGCCACCCGCATGAGCCAGGCCTTCACCGGCAACAGCTACGTGCAGCAGATCATCAACCTGGAGGTCAACGAGTTCGTGCGGCGCCAGCGCGGCAGCACCGCGATGCCGGTCGAACTGGCGCTGCGCGCGCGCTTCAATCCGTCGCTGGACAAGACCTGGTTCGGCGGGCTGATGCGGATCATCAACAACGTCACCATGCTCTCGATCATCCTCACCGGCGCGGCGCTGATCCGCGAGCGCGAGCACGGCACCATCGAACACCTGCTGGTGATGCCGGTCACCCCGGCCGAGATCATGCTCTCCAAGGTCTGGTCGATGGGGCTGGTGGTGCTGGTGACCGCCTTCGTCTCGCTCAATCTGGTGGTGCGGGGTCTGCTGGGCGTGCCGATCGAAGGTTCGCTGGCGCTGTTCGTGGTCGGCGCGGCGCTGTGCCTGTTCGCGACCACCTCGCTGGGCATCTTCCTGGCCACTCTGGCGCGCAACATGCCGCAGTTCGGCATGTTGATGGTGCTGGTGCTGGTCCCGCTGCAACTGCTGTCGGGCTCGATGACCCCGCGCGAGAGCATGCCGCAGCTGGTGCAGGACATCATGCTGGCCGCGCCCACCACGCATTTCGTGGAACTGGCCCAGGCCATCCTCTATCGCGGTGCCGGCATCGGCGTGGTCTGGAAGCCCTTCCTGGCCCTGGCGCTGATCGGCTCGGCCCTGTTCGCGCTCGCGCTCACCCGTTTCCGCAGGACCATCAGCCAGATGGCCTGAATCCGTCCCTGACTCGGGACTTCCACTCAGTGAGGCACTACCCATGACCACCGAAACGCTTCCCCTGAACCTCCTCAAGGCCAACGCCGAACTGCAGTTGCGCCTGACTCGCTTGCTGCAGGAAAGCAGCCACCAATGGCTGGATTCGGTGAAGGAGGCCAGTTCGCAGGGTATCGCGGAAACCTCGGCCGAGATCGAAGGCGTGCTGCGTTCGGCCAACTGGCAGGCACTGGCGTCGTTGCCGCCTGAAGCCTTCTGGCGTCAGTTCCAGGGCCGCGTCGCGCACGTGCAGACGTTCCAACAGGTCGCGATCAAGAACCAGGCGGCCTTCACGTCGGGACTGCAGCAGGCCATCGAGAGCTGGCACAAGGCCGTGAGCAGCGCGCTCGGCAGCGACAATTCCGCGTCGCCCTTCGCCGACGTCTTCAAGCAGTGGAATGCCTTGTGGTCGCAGACGACCGAGGCCACCCAGCGCAAGGCGCCCAAGGGAGACTGATCGGAATGGGCAGCACAACACATACTGCGCTGGTCACTGGCGGCATGGGAGGGCTGGGCGAGGCCATCGCCCGCCATCTGCACGATGCCGGACATACGGTGCTGGTCACCCACGCCCGCAGCGACGAAGCCGCCAACTTGTGGCTGCGCAAAGAGGCCGATGCCGGTTACACCTTCCAGTGCTACGACGTGGACGTGGCCGACTGGGCTTCGACCCAGGCCATGGCCGAGCGCATCGCCGCCGACGGGCATGTGGTGGACATCCTGGTCAACAACGCCGGCATTACCCGTGACGCGACCTTCCGCAAGCTGAGCAAGGAGAACTGGGACGCGGTGCTCCGGGTCAACCTGGACTCGATGTACAACGTCACCCGGCTGTTCATCGACGGCATGCTCGAACGCGGCTGGGGCCGCATCGTCAACATCTCCTCGATCAACGGCTCCAAGGGCCAGTTCGGCCAGACCAACTACTCGGCGGCCAAGGCCGGCATCCACGGCTTCACCAAGGCGCTGGCGCAGGAGGTGGCGCGCAAGGGCATCACCGTCAACACCATCTCGCCAGGCTACCTGGCCACGCAGATGGTGATGGCCGTGCCCGAGGACGTGCGCAACCAGATCATCGCCGGCATCCCGGTCGGGCGCCTGGGCCGTCCCGATGAGATCGCCGCGCTGATCGGCTTCGTCGCCGGCGATGCCGCCGGCTTCCTCACCGGCAGCAACCTGTCCATCAACGGCGGCCAGCACATGTATTGACGCCGCGCCCGCCCCCCCGGCGCCTGTCGCGCCGGCGGTCAGGCGCCCTCCAGCGAAGAACAAGGACATGAGATGAGCAACGACATTGCAATCCTGGCGGCCACCCGCACCGCCATCGGCAGTTTCCAGGGCACGCTGTCCGGCCTGCCGGCCCACGCCCTGGGCGCGGCGCTGATCCGCGGCATCCTCGAGAAGACCGGCATCGCGCCCGCGGAGATCGACGAGGTCGTCCTGGGCCAGATCCTCACCGCCGGCAGCGGCCAGAACCCGGCGCGCCAGGCCGCGATCGCGGCGGGCCTGCCGCACGCGGTTCCCGCGCTGAGCCTCAACAAGGTCTGCGGCTCGGGCCTGAAGGCGGTGCACCTGGCCGCGCAGGCGATCGCCCTGGGCGACGCCGACCTGGTCCTGGCCGGTGGCCAGGAGAGCATGAGCCTGGCCCCCTACGTGCTGCCCAAGGCACGCACCGGCCTGCGCCTGGGCCATGCGCAACTGGAGGACAGCCTGATCCGCGACGGCCTGTGGGACGCGTTCAACGACTACCACATGGGCATCACCGCCGAGAACCTGGCCGAGCGCTACGGCATCACCCGCGAGCAGCAGGACGCCTTCGCCGCCGACTCGCAGCGCAAGGCCGCCGAGGCCATCGCCGCCGGCCGCTTCGGCGACGAGATCACCCCGATTTCGATCCCGCAGCGCAAGGGCGATCCGGTGCTGTTCGACACCGACGAGCAGCCGCGCGCCGGCACCACCGCCGACGCGCTGGCCAAGCTGCGCCCTGCGTTCAAGAAGGACGGCACGGTGACCGCCGGCAACGCGTCCACGATCAACGACGGCGCCGCGGTGCTGCTGCTGGCCAGTGCGCAGAAGGCCAAGGCACTGGGCCTGCCGGTGCTGGCGTGGATCCGCGGCTATGCCAGCGCCGGCGTGGACCCGGCGGTCATGGGCATCGGCCCGGTGCCGGCCACGCAGAAGACGCTGAGCAAGGCGGGCTGGCGCATCGGCGATCTCGACCTGATCGAGGCCAACGAAGCCTTCGCCGCGCAGGCGCTGGCGGTGAACCAGGAACTGGGCTGGGACACGGCCAGGGTCAACGTCAACGGAGGCGCGATCGCGCTCGGCCACCCGATCGGCGCGTCCGGTGCGCGCATCCTGGTCACCCTGGTCCACGAACTGATCCGCCGCGATGCCCGCAAGGGCCTGGCCACGCTGTGCATCGGCGGTGGCCAGGGCGTGGCCATCGCCATCGAACGCTGATCCCGACGCAGGCCCCGACGACATGAGCGACGATCGCGCCCCCCACGAGACGACCGGGGACATCCCCGCAGACTGGCCGACCGACCCGCTGCGGCTGGGTGCCGCCGCGGCCGAATACGCCATCGACGCCTGGCAGCGCGGCCTGCTGTATGCCGACGTACGCCGCCAGCGCGGCAACCAGTACCAGGCGCACCTGCGCGAGCGCGTGCCCAACGTGCTCGACTTCGAGGCCGAGCTGGTGCTCTCCGGCCTGGACTTGCCGCGCCCGGTCAACTACGGGCTGGCGCGCATCGTGCCCGGCGCCGGAACCCCGGTCGACCCGGCCAAGCGCCCGTTCGTCGTGGTCGATCCGCGCGCCGGCCACGGTCCCGGCATCGGTGGCTTCAAGCCCGACAGCGAGATCGGCGCGGCGATGAAGGCCGGTCATCCGTGCTACTTCGTCGGCTTCCTGCCCGACCCGGTGCCAGGGCAGACGGTCGAGGACGTGATGCGCGCCGAGGCCGCGTTCGTGCGCAAGGTCGGTGAACTGCATCCGGGCAACGGCAAGCCCGTGGTCATCGGCAACTGTCAGGCCGGCTGGCAGGTGCTGATGACCGCGGCGGTCTGGCCGGAGCTGTTCGGGCCGATCATCCTGGCCGGCGCGCCGGTCTCCTACTGGGCCGGCGACAACCCGATGCGCTACGGCGGCGGCCTGACCGGCGGCAGCTGGTTGACCGCGCTGACCAGCGACATCGGCGCCGGCCGCTTCGACGGCGCCTGGCTGGTGCAGAACTTCGAGCATCTGGACCCGGCCAACACCCTGTGGAAGAAGCAGTACCACCTGTACGCCAACATCGACACCGAGGCCGACCGCTACCTGGGCTTCGAGAAGTACTGGGGCGGTTACGTCTTCCTCAACGACGTGGAGATGCAGTACATCGTCGACAACCTGTTCATCGGCAACAAGCTGGCCACTGCCGAGCTGCTGACCTCCGACGGCGTGCGCGTGGACCTGCGCAACATACGCTCGCCGATCGTGGTGTTCTGCTCCTACGGCGACAACATCACCCCGCCGGGCCAGGCACTGGGCTGGATCACCGACCTGTACCGCGACAAGGACGACCTGGTCGCCCACGACCAGACCATCGTCTACGCCACCCACGACAGCATCGGCCATCTGGGGATCTTCGTCTCGGCCAGCGTCGGTCGCAAGGAACACCGCGAGTTCGCCGCCAACATCGACATCATCGACCTGCTGCCGCCCGGGATTTACCGCGCCGAGGTCGAGGACCATCCCGACGGCGTGCCGGCGGGCGAGCTCGACGACGCCGAGTACCTCATGCGCATCCGCGGCAGCAGCCTGGAGGAGGTCGGCCGGATCGTGCGACCCGATCCCGAGTCCGACCGCCGCTTCGCCGCTGCCGCGCGCCTGTCGGAGATCCACCTGGCGCTGTACCGCAACACGCTGCAACCCTGGATCCGGGCGATCTCCACGCCCTGGTCGGCGCGCTGGCTGCAGGCGCTGCAGCCGCTGCGGGTCGGCTTCGAGTGGTGGTCGGACCAGCACCCACTGGCCGCGCCGGTCGCCGCCGCCGCCGCACAGATCCGCAAGGAGCGTGCGCCGGCCGCCGCGGACAACCCCTTCCTGCTGGCGCAGGAGCGCCTGTCCGAGACGATCGTGCAGGCGCTGGATCAGTTCCGGGACCATCGCGACGCCTTGCAGGGACGCCTGTTCGAGCTGATCTTCGGCTCGCCCCTGTTGCAGGCGCTGGCCGGGCAGACCCTGTACCAGCCGCAGCCGCCCAGGACGCATCCGGGCGATTCGCCCGAGCACCGCGCCTTCCTGGCCGGCGAGCTGGCACGGCTGGAGGCCGACCTGGACCGGGGCGGGCTGGCCGAGGCGGTGATCCGCGGCCTGTTCTTCGTGCTCAAGACCCGCGGCGAGGCCGACGGACGCCATTTCCGCCATGCCTGGGAACTGCTGCAGCCGCGCCTTGACCGCCCCGACCTGGGCGTGCCGGACCTGGCGCGGTTCCGCGAACTGGTGCGCCGGCAGGGCCTGCTGGTCTGGCGCGACGGCGAGGCCGCACTGGCGGCGATCCCGCGCCTGCTGGCCGGCACGCCACCCGACATCATCCACCGCGCCAGCGACATCATCGCCGGTCTGGTGGAACTGGCCGGCAGCCTGTCTGCCCAGGAGCAGGCCAGCCTGCGACGCGTGCTCGACCTGTTCGCACACGCCGCGCAAGCGGCGACCGCTGCGGCCGCGCCGGCCGCCTCGGTGCCGGTGACACCTGCCCATGCGCCCAGCGTGCCTGCGAAGGTCGGCAAGGCCGCCACCGCCAAAGCGGCTTCCGCGGCAAAGCACGCGCCGCGTCCCGGGACTGCGCAGACGCGAAAGCGCGGCACCAAGGCAGGCGCTGCAGTCCCATCGGGGACCGCTGGCGAGCCCGCCACCCGTCCCGGCCCCTCCGGTTCGCCTGGGCGTCCCGGCAAGAAGGCCACCGGCAAGAAAGGAACCCGCCCATGACCGCGACAACCGGCCAGGCCGCCGGCAACGAAGGCCTGCTGCACCTGCTCGCCCACGTCGCGGGCAAGTCGGCGATTCGGGTCGCAGTGGTGCATCCCTGCGATGCCTTGAGCCTGTCGGCGGCCCTGGAGGCGAGGACGGAGGGATTGATCGAGCCCATCCTGGTCGCCCCGCGCCCGAAACTGGAAGCGGTCGCCAGCCAGGCCGGCCTGGAGCTGGCCGGCCTGGCCATCGAGGACGTGCCGCACAGCCACGCCGCCGCCGCGCGCGCGGTCGAACTGGCCCGCGAGGGACAGGTCGAGGCCCTGATGAAAGGCAGCCTGCATACCGACGAACTGATGTCGGCAGTGGTGTCCTCCACCACCGGGCTGCGTACCAAGCGCCGGGTCAGCCATTGTTTCGTATTGCAGACGCCGCAGTATCCGCGCCCCTTCATCGTCACCGATGCGGCCATCAACCTGGCCCCGGACCTGCTGCAGAAAGCCGACATCGTCCGCAATGCCATCGAACTGGCGCAGGTCATCGGCGTGGCCGAGCCCAAGGTCGCCATCCTGGCGGCGGTCGAGACCGTCAACCCGGCGATGCCGGCCACGCTGGACGCCGCCGCGCTGTGCAAGATGGCCGACCGGGGCCAGATCACCGGCGGCGTGCTCGACGGGCCGCTGGCTTTCGACAACGCGGTGTCGATCGCCGCCGCGCGTACCAAGGGCATCGCCTCGCCGGTGGCCGGGCAGGCCGACGTGCTGGTGGTGCCCGACCTGGAGAGCGGCAACATGCTCGCCAAGCAACTCATCTACCTGGGCAACGCGGAGAGCGCCGGCGTCGTGCTCGGTGCCAAAGTGCCGATCATCCTGACCAGCCGTGCCGACAGCCGCGAAACGCGCCTGGCCTCCTGCGCGATCGCCCTGCTGCTGGCGCACCGCTACCGGCAGATCCCGCCCTGAACAACGGCCCCCGATGCCGACGACGGTTCCATCAAACGAAGGAGATGACATGAAATACACATTCCAGGGTGACGTGGTGCTGGTCAGCGGCGCCGGCTCGGGCATCGGCGAGGCCACCGCCAGGCTGCTGGCCGCCAACGGCCTGCGTGTGGTGGTCTCGGACATCGACGCCGGCACCGCCGGGCGCGTGGCCGGGGCCATCGTCGCCGACGGCGGCACCGCCGTGGCCCACGCCGGCGACGTCTCGCGCCCAGAGGACGCCGAATCGGCGGTGGCGCTGGCCGTGCGCGAATTCGGCGCGCTGCAGCTGGCGTTCAACAATGCCGGCATCGGTGCCCCGTTCAAGCCGGCCGGTGAACTCACCACCGAGGAATGGCGCCGGGTCATCGACATCAACCTCAGCGGCGTGCAGTACGGCCTGCGCTACCAGATCCCGGCGATCCTGGCCGCCGGCGGCGGCGCCATCGTCAACATGTCCTCGATCCTCGGCCTGGTCGGCGACGCCGGCGCCCCGGCCTACGTGGCCGCCAAGCACGGCGTGACCGGCCTGACCCGCTCGGCCGCGCTGGCCTATGCCAGCCAGGGCGTGCGCATCAACTCGATCCACCCCGGCTACGTGGAGACGGCGATCCTGGCCAACCTGGACGGCGCCACGCGGCAGGCGCTGGTGGCCAAGCACGCGATCGGCCGGCTCGGCCGCGCCGAGGAGATCGCCCATGCCGTCGCCTTCCTGCTGTCCGATGGCGCCAGCTTCCTGGCCGGCAGCGCGCTGGTCGCCGACGGCGGCTACACCGCCGCCTGAACGCAGGCCGCATATCCATGTCCGAACCCACCCGAGACGTCCTGCTGGTGCTCAACTGCGGCTCGTCGAGCATCAAGTTCGCCGTGTTCGATGCCGGCGCCGTGCCGCTGCCGCGCAGGCCGCTGTGGAACGGCAAGGTGCAGGGCATCGGCGGGCCGGCGCCGGATTTCGGCGAGACCGACGTGGCGCCGTTCCCGATCGAACTGGGCCCGGACCACCCCTACCGCGACGCGCTGGCGCTGATCCGGCAGCGCGTCCTGGCCCGGCTCGACGGGCGCGGCGTGGCCGCGATCGCGCACCGCGTGGTCCACGGCGGTAGCAAGTACTTCGACCCGGTGCGCGTCGATGCCCAGGTGCTGGCCGACCTCAAGGGCTACATCCCGCTGGCGCCGCTGCACCAGCCGTTCGCGCTGGAGGCCATCGAGATCCTGCTGCGCGAGCGCCCGGACATCGCCCAGGTCGCCTGCTTCGACACCGGCTTCCACCACACCCTGCCAGTGGTCGAGCAGATGCTGCCGCTGCCCTGGGATGCGTGGCAGCGCGGACTGCGGCGCTATGGCTTCCACGGCCTGTCCTACGCCTACATGGCCGCGGTCCTGGGCGAGCGCCACGGTGCCGTCGCGCATGGACGCACCATCGTTGCTCACCTGGGCAGCGGCGCGAGCCTGTGCGCGATGCAGGATCTGCGGAGCGTGGCCACCACCATGGGCTTCTCGGCGCTGGACGGGTTGATGATGGGCACCCGTACCGGCGTGCTGGACCCGGGCGCGGTGCTGTATCTGATGGAGATCGAGAAGCTGTCGCTGGAAGAGGTCGGCCGCATCCTCTACCACCGCTCCGGCCTGCTCGGCGTGTCGGGAATCTCGGCCGAGCCGCGCGTGATCGTGCAGCACGAAGGCGACGATGGCGAACGCGGCGAGCGTGCCCGCATCGCACTCGCGCTGTACGTGCGCCGCATCGTGCGCGAGATCGGTGCGCTCACCGCCGTGCTCGGCGGGCTCGACCTGCTGGTGTTCACCGCTGGCGTCGGCGAGCACAACGCTTTTGTACGCGAGCGCGTCTGCCGCGCGCTGGGCTTCCTCGGCGTGCAACTCGACGACCAAGCCAACGCCGCCGACGCAGCGTTGATCTCCACTTCCGACAGCCCCGTGCGGGTCGCGGTGGAGCCGACCAACGAGGAGTGGATCGCCGCCGGCCATGCACTTCAAGTGGCCGGGTGAGTGGCGCCGCCATGCCCGTGAGCCATCGAGTCGGCAACCGTTTCCGGCGACTCCGGGCGATCTGCCTCGCGCTGGTGGTGCCGCTGCTGGCAGCCTGGGGCGCGTTGGCGCTGTGGTTCCAGGGTCCGGGGACACCGCCGGTACGTGGTTCGCTGGCCGCGCTGTGGTGTGTCGCCTGTGGCGTATCGCTGGGCCTGCGTCTTCGCGCACGCGCACCGCTCGCCATCCCGTTGCTGGTCCTGGCCACCGCGCTCCTGCTGGGCTGGTGGCAGACGCTGGCGCCATCGCACGAGCGCGACTGGGCCGATGACGTCGATCGCCTGCTGCGGGCAGAGATATCCGGCTCGCAGGTGGTGCTGCACGATGTCCGCAACTTCGACTGGCGCGACGAAGGCGACTACACCGCACGCTGGGAAACCCGCAGCTACGATCTCGACCGGCTGGTCTCCGCCGATCTGATCCTGTCGTACTGGATGGGGCCGCACGTCGCGCACACCCTGGTGTCGTTCGGTTTCGACGACGGGCGCCAACTCGTGTTCTCGCTGGAGATCCGCAAGGAACGCGGCGAGTCCTTCTCCGCCCTGGGCGGCCTGTTCCGCAAGTTCGAGGCCGTGCTGATCGCCGCCGACGAGAACGACATCGTCCGGGTGCGGACCAATGTGCGCGGCGAGGACGTCTACCTGTATCGGCTCGACCTGGCGCCGGAAGCGCTGCGCAGCGCCTTCCTTGGCTATCTCGAGCAGGCCGACGACATTCGCCGCCGGCCGCGCTTTTACAACACCCTGACCAGCAACTGCACGACCATCGTGTTCGGGCTAGCCAAGCGCCTGTCGCCGTCGTTGCCGCCGGACTACCGGCTGTTGCTGTCGGGGCATTTCGCCCGCTATGCCCACGATCACCAGGGCCTGGTGCCGGGGTACGACTTTCGGACGCTGCACGCGCGCGGCCACATTGTGGCGCGCGCGCAGGCTTTCGCGGGTACCGCGGAGGATTTCCCGAAAGCCATCCGGCATGGCGTTCCAGGCACGGAGCCTTCCCGATGACCCGGCATGCACGCTCCCTCCGCCTCGTGCTGCTGGCGACCGTGGTGCTGCCGCTGTTCAACGGTTGCGCCGTGTACCGCGAACTGCAGCCGGCGGTCAGATTCGACCCGATGAGCGCGGGCGAGTACATTGCGATGCAGCGCGGCGACATCCTCACCACCGGCAGGCTCAGTGCCGCAACCGTGCAGACGCTGCGCGTGGCGGGGCTCGATGCGTGCTGCAGCCAACCTTCGCTGGGCTGCATCGACGCGGCGGCGCAGCAGACCACGCTGTCCGACGAGCAGCGCCTGTCGGCGCTGTCCGAGCTTTGGCTGCAAGCGGCCATGCAGACGCCATCGGACGCTGCGCACGCCGAAGCGCGCATGCAGGCCTGGATGGAAAGCGCCCGCCACGCCTACGCCTATCTGTTCTTCACCCGGCGCGATCCCAGTGAACGCGCATTCGAGGATCGCCAGACTCAGGCACGCGACTGGTACAACCACGCGGTCCAGCAGGCCTCGACCCTGCTGTTCGACGTGCTGGACGAGCAGGGGCGCATCCATGCGGCGCAGGACGTCCCGCGCAACGATCAGCCAATCGCCTACGCCGGCTGGAATCTGCATCTGGACCTTAGCGGCATCCGTCTTCCCGAGGGCACACGACTGCCGCACGAACTCCTGCCCGCCAGGCAGTTGGCCTTCACCGGTCTGCGCAACACGTGGCGCCGCGACGGCTTCGGCGCCGAACTGGTCGCCTCGGTCGAACCCGCCGTTCGCCTGCTCGACAAAGCCGGGCGACCTGCGCCCTCCCTCGACGGCGACGGGGCCGCAGCGCGCGGCTGGAGCGAAATGCCGTCCCCCGGTGTCACCGCACTGTTTCGCTTCCAGGGCGATGACCTGGACGGCGTGCTCGGCACCCGGACGGTACTCGTCAGCGCCCATGACCCTTACCTGCAGGACAGCATCGCCTTGCAGGGCCAACGGGTTCCCCTGGCCGCCAACTTCACCGCCGGCTACGGCCTGTGGCTTGCTCGATCCGGCTTCAATCGGCAGTCCTTGCGCACCCTGTTCGGTCGCGGCGAGGGCATCGAGCGACCGCACCTGTACCTGCTGCAACCATGGGATCCGAACCGTCGCATCGTCCTGCTGCTGCACGGCCTGGCGAGCAGCCCGGAGGCCTGGGTGGACGTGGCCAACGAACTGCAGGCCGACCACGATGTGCGGGAGCACTTCCAGATCTGGCTGGCCTACTACCCCACCAACATGCCGATCGTCCTCAACCACGCGTGGCTGCGCGAGTCGGTGAGCAACACGCTGGCCCACCTGGATCCGCAGGGAACGGCCGCCGCCTCCCAGAACATGGTCCTGGTCGGGCACAGCATGGGCGGGGTCATCGCGCGGCTGATGGTGTCCTCGGCCGACCAGAAGCTGTGGAACTGGGCGGTCGAGCAAAGCGGATTGGACTCGGAGCGAATCGAACGACTGCGCCCGCGCGTGGACGCGGCCCTGCGCTTCGAGCCGATGGACAACGTCGGGCGGGCCGTCTTCATCGCCGCCCCGCACCGGGGCACCCCCGTTGCCGCGGACCGGTTGGCCCGGCTCGCCTCGCGAATGGTGCGCATGCCACTGACGGTGCTGGAAAGCCTGTCCGAAATGGCCCAGGGCGTCCCGCGCGAACAGGCACTGGAACGCCTCTCGCTGCTGCCCAACAGCATCGACAACCTGCGCGAGGACGATGCCTTCATGCGAGCGGCCGCCGACCTGCCGATCTCCGCCCGCGTGTCCTACCACTCGATCATCGCCCGCCGCGACCCCGCCGTCAGCCTGGCCGCATCCGACGACGGCCTGGTGCCGTATCGCAGCGCGCACCTGCCGGGCGCCCTGTCCGAAAGGGTGATCGACGCCGACCACAGCGTGCAGGGCACCGCGCAATCCGTCCTCGAACTTCTCCGCATCCTGCGCGAAGACATGGCCATGCATGGCAAATCGTTCCCACCACCGGAGCAGCGCTCCCTGTCCATCGTAGAGGTAGTCCCATGAGCATTCGGCATGTCACCCTGGTCGGCGCCGGCGTCCTCGGCGCGCAGATCGCCTTCCAGACCGCCTTCAAGGGTTTCGACGTCAGCGCCTATGTTCCCGACCAGGCCGCCCTGGACAAGGCCGGCAAGGCCATCGACTGGCTGCAGCGGCGCTACCTGCAAGACATCGACGGCGCCGATCCGCAGGCGCTGGCGGCAGCGGCGGGACGCATCCGCTGGACCACTGATCTGGCCGCGGCCGTCAAGGACGCCGATCTGGTCATCGAAGCCATTCCGGAACAGCTGGAGCTCAAGCGCAGGGTATATGCCGAACTGGGGCGCCTGGCACCGGCGAAGGCGATCTTCGCCACCAATTCCTCGACCCTGCTGCCCAGCGCGATGGCCGACGCGACCGGCCGCCCGGAGCGATTCATTGCACTGCATTTCGCCAACGAGATCTGGCTGCACAACGTGGCTGAAGTCATGGGGCACGCCGGAACCGACCCCGAAGTGTTCTCGACATTGGTTCGCTTTGCCAACGACATCGGCATGGTGCCGGTCGAAATCCATAAGGAAAAAGCCGGCTACGTGCTCAATTCGCTGCTGGTACCGCTGATGTCCGCGGCTTCCGAACTCCTGGTCGATGGCATCGCCGAGCATGAGGCCATCGACAGGACCTGGAAGATCGCCACGGGTTCGCCGAGAGGACCGTTCGAGATATACGACATCGTCGGCTTGGGCACCGCGTACCACATTTCCTTGGCCGGCGGGCCAAAGCAGCAGGCGTTCGCCCGTCTCCTCAAGGAACGCTACATCGACCACGGCAAGCTCGGCGTGGAGACCGGCGAAGGATTCTATCGTTACGAGTCCTGATCATGCGGGCACGGCCGTCACCAACGCTGCAGCGACTCACGTGATGCACCATGGAGGAAGAAATGGAACTTCGACACCTTCGCTGCTTTCTTGCGGTTGCCGAAGAACTCCACTTCGCCCGAGCCGCCGAGCGGCTGCATATCGAGCAATCGCCACTGTCACGCACCATCAAGGAACTGGAAGAAGAGCTGGGCGAACAACTGTTCGTTCGTACCAGCCGGAGCACGCGCCTGACCCGTGCGGGCAAGTTGTTCCATGAACATGTGCCACGCGTCTTCACCGCCCTGCAGCAGGCCCGCGACAGCGTCAAGGCGGCGGCCAACGGCTTCCACGGCCAATTGCGCATCGCCCTGTCCGATGGCATCACCCCGTCGCGTCTACCGAGCTTGCTGGCCCTTTGTCGGCAGGAGGAGCCAGAAGTCGAGATCCGTCTGTTCGAGGTGCCGCTGTCGCAGCAGATCAAAGGGATGAATGACGATCTGTACGACGTCGGCTTTGCGCAGTCCGACGAGGTAGGCGAAGGCATCGCAACAGTAGCGGTATGGAGCGATCCATTGATGGTGGCAGTTCCTGCCCGTCACCCGCTGCTCAGGCACAAGCGCATTCCGCTGGAAGAGGTGCTGCGCCATCCCCTGGTGCTGTGCGATCCGCAGGTTTGCGAGGGCTATGCCCGTCAGGTGGATCGCGTGCTGCGACGTGCGGACATGGAGCCATTGATTGCCGAGCGTGTGGCGTCGTTCGACCTGATGATGGCACTGGTCGCGGCGGGCTTTGCCTTGGGTCTGGCCGGAGCGCCACACATCACGGGCAGCCGCGAACCCGGTGTGGTCGCCCGTCCGCTGGCGGGGCGCTCCCCCATGCTGACCACTTACGTGCTGTACCGCGAAGGTGAATCCTCCGACGTGCTGGCGCGTTTCATCGAGCGGGTGCAGGCCATCGAATCACCAGAAGGCCACAGATCCACACCACCTGTTGAACCTGACCCCCAAGAGGAATTCGAGCCATGATCGTGAAGCTGATCGCGCCTGTTCTGATGTTGGCTGTGCTGTCTGCCTGCCGCCCGTCCGAGCCACCGAAGCAGGGAGCCAATATGCCGACCGTGGAAGAACTGGCCTCCGACCCCGAACGCTTGAAGGAACTGCGCCGCCAGTGCAAGACCGAGCGCCCGACGATGGGCGACGTGCTGTGCAACCGCGTGGCCGAAGCGACGAACAAGCGCTTCTTCGGCGACGGCAAGGTGCCTTACACGCCACCTGAAACGCCGCCGAAGTTCTGACCGTTAGCGGCTTGCTGCACATCCTGATTTTCTTTCTCGACACGCCGCAGCGCGCCCACGCCTGCGGCGTTTTGACTGGTCTCTTCCCTGCATGAAACCATGCTTTTTGCATCACCTTGCTGCCGATAACGGTCTTTGACCGGCACTGAATCGGCACCGATCCTGACGCCTGCGGCACGCCGATGTGCCGCGTTTTCCACGAGGAATCAGCGCAGGAGAAATCGGAGGCCAAGGTATGCAGGCTCAGGGCGTGTTGTTCGGGCAGATCGCCGCCGTCTTCGGCATCGTGATCGCCGGTGTGTGGGGTGCCACGCAATGGACAGCCGCTGCATTGGGCTATCAGCTACGCCTTGGCTCGCCCTGGTTCGACTTGTACGGCACGCCGATCTACTACCCGTGGAAGCTGTTCGAGTGGTGGTTCTTCTTCGACGCCTACGCGCCGCAGGTCTTCGACACCGGCGGCATGATCGCGGTGGGCAGCGGCCTTTTTGCCGTGGCGGTCGCCATCGCCATGTCGGTGTGGCGCTCGCGCCAGGCGCGCCAGGTGACGACCTATGGGTCTGCCCGCTGGGCCGATGCCGCCGACATTCGCAAGGCCGGGTTAACACAGCCCGCTGGAGTGTTTCTCGGCCAGCATGATGGCCACTACCTGCGCCACGAAGGGCCGGAGCACGTCCTGACCTTCGCGCCGACCCGCTCGGGCAAGGGCGTGGGTCTGGTGGTGCCGACGTTGCTGTCGTGGCCGGCATCTACCGTCATCCACGACATCAAGGGCGAGAACTGGCAGATCACGGCCGGTTGGCGTTCGCGCTTCTCGCATTGCCTGCTGTTCAACCCGACCGATGCGCAGTCGGCGGCCTACAACCCGCTGCTGGAGGTACGGCGCGGCGCGCATGAAGTGCGCGACGTGCAGAACATAGCCGACATCCTGGTCGATCCCGAAGGCGCGCTGGAGAAGCGCAACCACTGGGAGAAGACCAGTCACGCGCTACTGGTCGGCGCGATCCTGCATGTGCTCTACGCGGGCGAGGACAAGACGCTGCGCGGCGTGGCGAACTTCCTCAGCGACCCGGCTTGTCCCTTCGAGCTGACGCTGCATCGGATGATGACGACCAGGCACCTGGGCGATGCACCGCACCCAGTTGTCGCGTCCGCCGCGCGTGAAGTGCTCAACAAGTCGGACAACGAGCGATCGGGCGTGCTCTCTACCGCCATGTCGTTCCTCGGCCTGTACCGCGATCCCACGGTGGCCGAAGTCACGTCGCGCTGCGACTGGCGCATCGCCGACCTGATCGCATCCGAACATCCGGTATCGCTGTACCTGGTGGTGCCGCCTTCGGACATCAGCCGCACCAAGCCACTGATCCGTCTGATCCTCAACCAGATCGGGCGACGACTGACCGAATCGCTCGACGGTTCCGACGGTATCGAGCGCCGCCACAAGCTGCTGCTGATGCTCGATGAGTTCCCGGCGCTGGGGCGCCTGGACTTCTTCGAGACGGCGCTGGCCTTCATGGCCGGCTACGGCATCCGCAGCTTCCTCATCGCCCAAAGCCTGAACCAGATCGACAAAGCCTACGGCCAGAACCATTCGATCCTGGACAACTGCCATGTGCGCGTGACGTTTGCCACCAACGACGAACGCACGGCCAAGCGCATTTCCGAAACGCTCGGTACGGCCACCGAACTGCGCGCGCAGCGCAACTACGCCGGCCATCGCCTGGCGCCGTGGCTCGGGCACCTGATGGTGTCGCGGCAGGAAACGGCGCGGCCGCTGCTGACGCCGGGCGAGGTGATGCAGCTTCCGCCCGATGAATCCGTGGTGATGGTGGGAAGCAGTCCGCCGATCAAGGCGAAGAAGCTGCGCTACTACGCCGACACCAACTTCAAGCGTCGCGTGTTGCCGCTGCCCGTACTCGCGGCCGGGCAGTACGCCGACGCGCCGCCGGCTCGCCCCGACGACTGGAGCGCCTTGGCGATTCCCGCCGTCCCCGCCG
This sequence comes from Stenotrophomonas sp. PS02297, assembly GCF_029959705.1. NCBI lineage: Bacteria > Pseudomonadati > Pseudomonadota > Gammaproteobacteria > Lysobacterales > Lysobacteraceae > Stenotrophomonas > Stenotrophomonas sp. PS02297. The sequence continues at coordinate 19,602 of NZ_JASCOS010000009.1, forward strand.
CGCCGGCCACGGCATCCGCCGATGCCCTGGGCGGCCCCGATGACGGCGGCCCGCGCCGCCAGCCGGAGCTGACCGAAGTCACCGAATACAGCCCCGAGCCACTGATCGCAGGCAACGACCTGGGGCTGCTCGATGACGACGACGACCTGCCGCTGCCTTACATGGCCTCTCTCCCCGGCCAGTTCGACCCGGCCATGCAGCGCACGGCCCGGCTGGCTTCCCTCGACCCCAACGACGGCATCGACTTATGAGCCAATACCGATTGAACCTGTTCATTCAGCACGAGCACGCAAAGCGCTTGGAAGAATTGGCCGCCAAGAAAGGCGTGTCGAAGTCGTCCATCGTTGCGGCGGCGCTGGCGTCCTGGCTGTCGCCGGACGCGGGCGACCAGCGTGAGGCCGCCATCGCCAAGCGGCTGGATCGCCTGTCGCGGCAGGCCGAGCGCCTGGAGCGTGACCAGAACATCCAGATCGAAACGCTCGCGCTGTTCGTCCGCTACTACCTGACTGTCAGCACGCCGGTGCCCGAAGCCCATCAGGATGCTGCCCGCGCGCAGGGTAAGGCGCGCTTTGAGCAGTTCGTCGAACAGCTCGGCCGCCACCTGCTGCGTGGCCGCAGCCTGGTGCGCGACGTGGTGGAAGAACTGCATCCCAACCCGATGCGGATGGATGACGCCGCGGCGCTGGCCGAAGCGCAGGAGCGTTCCTCATGAGCGCCGTCCCCCAGATCCCGCCCGAACCGCATTCGTCGGCAGCGGCGTCCCAGGATCGCCGCATCCAGATGCTGCGCACGGCGATGGGGCCAGTGATCGCTGCCGCGCTTGAAGACCCGGACGTGGTGGAGGTGATGCTCAACCCCGACCGGACATTGTGGGTGGATCGCCTGTCGTCTGGTCGGATGCCTGTCGGCGTCGAACTGCCCGAGGCCGATGGCGAGCGGATCATCCGCCTGGTCGCCGCCCATGTCGGTGCGGAGGTGCATCGCGGCCAGCCGCTCTTGACCGCCGAGCTGCCGGAGACGGGAGAACGCTTCGAGGGCATCTTGCCCCCGGCCGCGCCCGGCCCGGCCTTCGCGCTGCGCAAGCGGGCCGTGAGCATCATCGGCCTGGATCACTATGTAGCCGACGGCATCCTGACCGCCGGACACGCGGACTTCCTGCGCCGCGCCGTGCACGAGCGCCAGAACATCCTGATCGCGGGCGCGACCAGCAGCGGCAAAACCACGCTCGCCAATGCCTTGCTGGCCGAGATCGCCGCCACCGGCGACCGCGTGCTGGTGCTCGAAGACACCATCGAGCTGCAATGCGCGGCCCGCGACCATGTACCGCTGCGCACCCGCGTCGGCGTGGTGTCCATGACCGAGCTGGTGCGCGCCACGATGCGGCTGCGCCCCGACCGCGTGATCGTCGGCGAAGTACGCGGCGGCGAAGCCCTCGACCTCATCAAAGTGTGGGGAACGGGGCATCCCGGCGGCATTGCCACCATCCATGCCGGTTCCGCGTTGGGCGCGCTGCTGCGGCTGGAGCAACTGATCCTCGAAGTCGCGGTGAACCCGCCGCGGGCGCTGATCGCCGAAGCGGTCAACGTCGTCATCCACATCGCCGGGCGCGGCCGCAAGCGCCGCGTCGGAAGCATCGCCCGCGTCGTCGGCTTCGACGGAGTGGGCTATCGCCTGGCGGACGCCTTCGAAACACCGTTTCCCGAGCTGCCGCCACTTTCTTCCCCGTCCCCTCACCAACCTGGAGAACTGCCATGACGCAGATGCACGTTCGCGCTTTCCGCTTTTCCGTCAATCCGCTTCCCCGCCTGTCCAGCCTCGCCCGGCTGCGCAGTCTGACCCGTCCTGCGGGGCAAGGGCTGCTGCTGGCCGCGCTGCTGCTGTTTCTGGCCGGCACGGCCCAAGCCGCCGGTTCCTCGATGCCCTGGGAAGGGCCGCTGCAATCCATTCTGGAGTCGATTCAGGGGCCGGTGGCGCGCATCGTCGCGGTCATCATCATCATAGCCACCGGCCTGGCGCTCGCCTTTGGCGACACGTCGGGCGGCTTCCGCAAGCTGATCCAGATCGTCTTCGGCCTGTCCATTGCGTTTGCCGCGTCGTCGTTCTTCCTGTCGTTCTTCAGCTTCTCCGGCGGGGCGGTCGTATGAGTGCGGCCAACGATCTTCCGGGCTTTGAAGTGCCGCTGCATCGCTCGCTGACCGAGCCGATCCTGATGGGCGGCGCGCCGCGTACCGTGGCGATCGCCAACGGTACGCTGGCCGCCGCCGTCGGGCTGGGCCTGCAACTGTGGATTCCCGGCGTGGTGCTCTGGATCGTCGGCCATTCGCTGGCCGTCTGGGGCGCGCGCGTGGATCCGCAGTTCATGCAGGTCTTCGCCCGGCACATCAAGCACAAGCCGCTGCTGGACGCGTGAGGGAGATGCCGCGATGCTGAATCTTGCCGAATACCGCCAGCGGCCCGCCTTGCTCGCCGACTGGCTACCCTGGGCCGGGCTGATCGCGCCGGGTGTCGTCTTAAACAAGGACGGCAGTTTCCAACGCACGGCCCGCTTTCGCGGCCCCGACTTGGACAGCGCCACGCAAGGCGAGCTGATCGCCGCATCGGCGCGGCTCAACAACGCGCTGCGCCGACTGGGATCGGGCTGGGCCTTGTTCATCGAGGCCGAGCGCTGCGCAGCGGCTACCTATCCACGCTCCGAGTTTCCCGAACCACTGTCATGGCTGGTGGACGAGGAGCGCCGCGCCGCCTTCGAGGAGTCGGGCCATCACTTCGAGAGCGGCTATCACCTGACGCTCGCATACCTGCCGCCGGAGGAATCCCGCGCTCGCGCCGCGAAGATGCTCTACGAGAACGCACCCGGCGACGGCGTGGACTGGCGCGGTCGCCTCAGTGCGTTCGTGGCGGAAACCGATCGCGTATTCGACCTGCTCGACGGCGTAATGCCGGAAATCGCCTGGCTCGATGATGCCGAGACGCTGACCTATCTGCACGCCACCGTCTCGACGCGCCGCTACCGCGTGGGCGTGCCCGAAGTGCCGTTCCACCTCGACGCGCTGCTGGCCGATTCCGCGCTGGTCGGCGGTCTGGCGCCCGCACTGGGCGTCCAGCACCTGCGCGTGGTGTCGGTGCGCGGGTTCCCGACGTCCACCTGGCCGGGTCTGCTGGACGACCTCAATCGCCTTGGCTTCGGCTACCGCTGGAGTACGCGCTTCCTGTGCATGGACAAAGCCGAGGCGGAAAAGGAACTCGGCCGCCTGCGCCGCCAGTGGTTCGCCAAACGCAAGAACGTCGTCGCGCTATTGCGCGAAACGATCTTCCAGCAGGAAAGCCCGCTGGTCGATACGGACGCCAGCAACAAGGCCGCCGATGCTGATGCGGCTTTGCAGGAGCTGGGCAGCGATCAAGTCGCCTTCGGCTATCTCACCGCCACGGTGACGGTGCTCGACGCCGCCCCGGCCGTGGCCGACGAGAAGCTGCGCATGGTGGAGCGCGTCATTCAGGGCCGTGGTTTCGTGACGATCCCCGAAACGCTCAACGCCGTGGATGCGTGGCTGTCCTCGATCCCGGGCAACGCCTATGCGAACGTGCGACAGCCCATCGTCTCGACGCTGAACCTGGCGCACATGATGCCGCTCTCGGCGGTATGGGCCGGGCCGGAGAAGAACGACCACCTCGACGGCCCGCCGCTGATCGTGACGCGCACCGATGGCGCGACGCCGTTCCGGCTGGTCACGCACATCGGCGACGTGGGACACACGATGATCGTCGGCCCGACCGGCATGGGCAAATCGGTCCTGGTCGCCATGATGGCGATGCAGTTCCGCCGCTATCCCGGCTCGCGCATCTTCGCCTTCGACGTGGGCCGATCCATTCGTGCTGCCACCCTGGGCCTGGGCGGCGAGCACTACGACTTGGGCGCGGATGGCGACATTGCCTTCCAACCGCTGGCGCGGATCGACGACGAGGGCTACCGCACCTGGGCCGCCGATTGGGTCGAAGGTCGGTTGATACGCGAAGGCGTGGCAGTCGGCCCCGACGAGAAGGCGGCGATCTGGTCGGCGCTGGAAAGCCTGGCCGGTGCGCCCGTGGCGCAGCGCACGATGACGGGGCTTTCCGTCTTGCTGCAATCGAACGCGCTGCGCCAGGCACTTTCGCCCTACGTGCTCGGCGGCGCCCACGGCAAGCTGCTGGACGCCGACCACGACCGGCTGGGCATGGCGGACGTGCAGTGCTTCGAGATGGAGGAGCTGATGCACAGCAAGGCCGCTGTTCTGGCCGTGCTGAATTACTTGTTCGCGCGTCTGGAAGAGCGATTCGATGGTGCTCCGACCATGCTTTTCCTCAGTGAAGCATGGACTTTCCTGGATGACCCGGTGTTCGCCGCACGGCTGCGGCAGTGGCTGAAAACCTTGCGGAAAAAGCAGGTCTCCGTCGTCTTCGATACGCAATCCCTCGCGGACATCAAAGAGTCGTCCATCGCGCCAGCCGTCATCGAAAGCTGCGCCAGTCGGATTTTTCTACCGAACCCGCAGGCCACCGAGCCGCAGATGCGTCCGATCTACGAGGGCTTCGGCCTCAACAGCCGACAGATCGAGATCGTCGCGAACGCCCAGCCCAAACGTGACTACTACTACCAATCGCGGCTCGGCAATCGCGTGTTCGACCTCGACCTGGGGCAGGCCGCGCTCGCTTTCGCGGGCGCATCCACTCCCCAAGACCAACGCGACATCGACCGCGTGCTGACACAAGCCGGCGCTCCCGGCTTCGCCGGTGCGTGGCTGCGCCATCGCGGCCTCGATTGGGCTGCTGACCTGCTGCCGTCCTCACCGCCAGCGGCTTCCTTCCTCGCGTCTCAACGACCGGAGGTTTCACCATGAAGACCAAACCCCGTTTGCTGTCTGCCTCGCTCGCCGCCGTGCTGTCGGTGTCGCTGCTGGCCGTGCAGCCCGCATCCGCGCTGACGGTGTTCGACCCGTCGAACTTCGTACAGAACACGCTGACCGCCGTGCGCACGCTGGAGCAGATCAACAACCAGATCAACCAGCTTCAGAACGAAGCGCAGATGCTGATGAACCAGGCGCGCAACCTCGCGAATCTGGACTTCAACATCGTCAATCGCCTGCGCTCGACGCTCGCCACGACCGAGCGCCTGATCGCCGAGGCGCGCGGCCTAGCCTACGACGTGCAGAGCATGGATGCCACGTTCGCCCGGCTGTACCCGGAGCAGTATGCCGCAACCGTCAGCGGCGACCAGATGCTGCGCGATGCGAAGGAACGCTGGACGAACACCTTGAACGGCCTGCACACCGCGATGCGGATGCAGGCGCAGGTGTCGCAGAACCTGGCGCAAGACGAGAGCGCTCTGTCCGATCTGGTCAGCCAGAGCCAGTCCGCCACCGGCGCGCTGCAAGCCATGCAGGCGACCAACCAGCTTCTGGCCCTGCAGGCCAAGCAGTCGATCCAGGCGCAGCAGCTCCAGATCACGCAGGAACGCGCCGCCGCACTGGAACTGGCACGCCAAGCGGCGGCTGTCGAGCGCGGCCGGGAAGTAACGCGCCGATTCCTGGGCGATGGCACGCCGTACACGCCGCAGCGTGTGGATTTCTACGGCAACTGACGGGAGACGGCCATGCGATGCGTTTTCTTCCTGCTGCCCGTGCTGCTGGTCGCTTGCAGCCAGCAGCCGACCGAAGACCTGGCCGCCACCTTGGCCGCCGATCCCGTGCGGCTCAAGGCGCTGCGTGCCCGATGCGCAACCGACCTGCAAGCCGCAGGCGAAGGCGCCTGCCGCGCCACCGCCGAAGCCTTCCGGCAGCGCTTCTTCGCCGGCCAGACCGGGCCAGACGAGTACCGGGCGCTGGCCGACTTGCCGCCGATTCCGCCGAGCTTCGATACGCCCGCCGACGACGTACACGAAGGCGACGCGCCACCCGCATCGCCGGAGGACGTGCCATGAACGACGTGACGGTGATCGACCGCTTTCTCGATACTTTCTCGCGCTACATCGACTCGGGCTTTGGGCTGCTGCAGGGAGAAGTCGCGTTCCTCACCGCCACGCTGATCGTCATCGACATGACCATCGCCGGGCTCTACTGGGCGATGAGCCATGCCACCGGCCAGGGCGATGACGTGATCGCCAAGCTGCTGCGCAAGGTGCTCTACGTCGGTGCCTTCGCCTACATCATCAACAACTTCAACTGGCTGGCCAGCATCGTCTTCCGCTCGTTCGCGGGCCTGGGCCTGACGGCCAGCGGCTCGACGATGAGCATGGGCGAGTTCCTGCAACCAGGACGCCTGGCCAAAACCGGCATCGACTCGGCGGCCCCCATCCTTGAGCAGATCAGCGACATGGCGGGCTTCCCCGAGGTATTCGTGAACATGACGCCCATCGTCGTCATGTTCCTGGCCTGGGCGGTGGTGATCCTGTGCTTCTTCGTGCTGGCGATCCAGCTTTTCATCACGCTGATCGAGTTCAAGCTGACCACGCTCGCGGGCTTCGTGCTGGTGCCGTTTGCACTGTGGAACAAGACCAGCTTTCTCGCCGAGAAAGTGCTGGGTAACGTCGTGTCTTCAGGCATCAAGGTGCTGGTGCTGGCCGTCATCGTCGGTATCGGCTCAGGCCTGTTCGCCGAGTTCCAGGTGCATCCGTCCGAGCCGTCCATCGACCATGCGGTGGTCATCATGCTGGCCTCGCTCACGCTGCTGGCGTTGGGAATCTTCGGCCCTGGCATTGCCACCGGGCTGGTCTCCGGCGCACCACAGTTGGGTGCCGGGGCGATGGCCGGTGCTGCGATTGGTGCCGCAGGCGCGGCGGTGGCCGTGGGGGCCACTGCCACCGGCGTGGGCGGTGCGGTCATGGCCGGAGCGCGCATGGCACCGGCTGCCGCCAAACTCGCCGGGGCTGGCGCGCGGGCCGCGACCTCGGCGGCTGGCAGCGCGAAGTCGGCATTCCAAGCTGGTTCCGCCGCTGCGGGCGGCGGAGCCAAGGGAGCGATGGCAGGGCTGGGTGATGTCGCCAAGGGCGGTGCACAGGCGGCAGGCCAGCGCGCCGGTGCTGGCATCAAAACGGCGGCAGCCAAGGCCGCTGCGCCATTCAAAGCAGGCTGGCAAGGCTCTGGCGCAGATGGTGGCTCAGGCGGTGGCACTACTGGGCCAGCCGCCACGGGTGATGCCGCTGGCACCACGGCCACCGCACAGAAGCAGGAACAACCCGGCTGGGCAAAGCGCCTGCAACGCCGCCAACGACTCACCCAGGCCACCACCACTGCCGCCCACACGCTGCGCGGTGGCGATGGCGGCGGCTCCGGGCAAGGCCCGAGCCTGCGCGATTCCGATAGCTGACTTTAAGGAGAACCCCATGCGATTCAAGCGACCGCAGGTGCGCTATGCCGACACGCCGCAGCCTGCTACTCCCTATCAAGCTGCCGCCCAGGTGTGGGACGACCGTATCGGCTCGGCCCGTGTGCAGGCGAAGAACTGGCGGCTGATGGCCTTCGGCTGCCTGGTGCTCGCGCTGCTGATGGCCGGCGGCCTGGTGTGGCGCTCGGCCCAATCCATCGTCACGCCCTATGTCATCGAGGTCGATCAGGCCGGCCAGGTACGTGCGGTCGGCGAAGCCGCTACGCCGTACCGGCCCGCCGATGCACAAATCGCTTTCCATCTGGCGCACTTCATCGGCCTGGTTCGATCGCTGTCCATCGACCCGGTCGTCGTGCGCCAGAACTGGCTCGATGCATACGACTACACCACCGACCGGGGCGCGGCGGTGCTCAACGACCATGCCCGCACCAACGACCCGTTCGCCCGCATTGGCAAGGAGTCGGTGACGGTGCAGATCACCAGCGTCGTGCGCGCCAGCGACACGTCTTTCAACGTGCGTTGGACGGAACGCCGCTACGTCAATGGCGCAGCTGCGGGGCTGGAGCGATGGACGGCCGTGGTGTCCATCGTCCTGCAAACCCCGCGCACCGAACAGCGCCTACGCCGCAACCCGCTGGGCATCTACGTCAACGGCCTGTCGTGGAGCCGTGAACTGGATTCTTCTGAAGGAGTGAAGCCATGAATGCGCTTTTCCGCAAATCCGCCTTGCCGGGGATTCTTTTTGCCTTGGCCGGCTGCGCCTCGCAGGGCAAACCGCCGCCGACCATCTCGCTCGATGAGCCGGTGCTGGCCCAGCCATTGCCCGAACCGCCCATGCCGATGGAAGTCGTCGCCGTCCCCGAACCGCTGCCGATGCCGGCGCAGTTGAAGCCGTTGCCCGAGGCCGAGGACGCTGAACCTGCACCAGAGCCTGCCGACGAGAAGGTGCGCGTCTCCCGCGCCAACGCGGAGGCGCGCATCGCACCGACCCGTGAGGGCTACGTCAATGCGATCCAGGTCTGGCCGTTCACTGACGGTGCGCTGTACCAGGTCTATGCGTCGGTGGGCCGCGTGACGGTGATCGCGCTCCAGCCCGGCGAGGAACTGGTGACGGTCGCTGCGGGCGATACCGTGCGCTGGATCGTGGGCGACACCTCCAGCGGCAGCGGGGCCGATCTGCGCGTCAATGTGCTGGTCAAGCCTATCCGTTCCAGCTTGAAGACCAATCTGGTCATCACCACCAGCCGCAGGACGTACCTGCTGGAACTGATCTCGACCGACAAGGCATGGATGGCATCGGTGTCCTGGGACTACCCCAGGGATCGGATGCTGGCCTTGCAGCGCCAAGCACAGGCTGCCAACGCTGCCGCGCCGGTAGATGTGGGCCTGTCGTTGGAGAACATCCGTTTTCGCTATGCAATCAGCGGCAGCAATCCACCGTGGAAGCCGCTGCGCGCCTTCGACGATGGCGAGAAGGTCTATATCCAGTTCCCGCCGGGCATCGCCCAAGGCGAGCTGCCGCCGCTGTTCGTCATCGGCGCGCAGGGCGACGGGCAACTGGTGAACTACCGCTTCCGCCCGCCGTACTACATCGTTGATCGGCTGTTCGGTGCGGCTGAACTGCGCCTGGGCGGGGATAAGGGCGACGTGGTGCGCATCGAGCGCACGGATGGTACGCGGAGGAACTGACCATGAGCCAGGACGACACTCCCGACGTTGCCGTGCCGCAGGCGGGCAAGGTCGAACCCGAGGCGGTGGCGCTGCGCGCCCAGCCGCGTCCGGTCACACGGCTGAACCGGCGCACGCTGGCCATCCTCGCCGGCGGCCTGTCGGTCGTCGTGCTCGGCGCGTTGATGTGGTCTTTGCAACCGCAGCGGCGCGCGGCCAACGAGCAGACCGAGCTTTACAACGTGGATCGCGTTTCACGCTCCGAAGGACTCGACCAGCTTCCGGCCGACTATTCCAAGCTGCCGCCGACCTTGCTCCCCGACGTGCCCGAGCTGGGGCCGCCGCTGCCGGGCGACCTTGGGCCGGCCATCGTGAACTCGCAGCAGCCGGCCGTGGCCGCCTACGCCACACCCGGTCACGACCCGGCCGAGGCGGAACGCTTGGCGCGGTTAAAGGAGGCCGAGGAAGCGGCTGCATCGTCGGTGTTTTTCCGCACCGGCACCCAGCAAGCCGCGCCGGTGGCGCAGTCGCAGGTGGCCGCCGCGCCGGGCTTCGCCGCCAATGCGGCCTTCGACCCGATGGCAGCCGGGCCGGCTTCGACGGCGGCCCAGCCCGCCGACCCGACGGCCGTGCAGAACAGGCAAGACCAGAAAGAGGCGTTCCAGCAAGCCGGAACCACGGAAACCCGTAATTCCGGCAACCTGCAAATGCCCGCATCGCCGTATCAGGTGATGGCCGGAACGGTGGTCGCCGGGGCGCTGGTTACGGGCATCAAGTCGGACTTGCCCGGCGACGTGATCGCCACAGTGACGGAGCCGGTCTATGACACGGCCACCGGGCGCTTCCTGCTGATTCCGCAGGGTTCGCGCATCCTCGGCCGCTACAACAGCCAGGTCAGCTACGGGCAGAGCCGCGTTCAAGTCGTCTGGAACCGGATCATCCTGCCCGACACGTCCTCGCTCACGCTCGACAACCTGGCCGGCACCGACCCGGCCGGCTACGCGGGCCTGGAGGATGGCGTCGATTGGCATTGGGATCGCATCTTCGCCGGTGCGGTGCTGACCACGCTGTTAGGCGTCGGCGCCGAGCTGGCCGCGCCGGAGAACCGCCAGGACGGCGATCGCATCATCATCGCCGGGCGCGACAGTGCGCAGGACAGCATCAATCAGGTCGGCCAGGAGATGACCCGGCGCAACCTCAACATCCAGCCCACCTTGACCGAGCGACCGGGCCTGCCGGTTCGCATCATCGTCAATCGGGATCTCGTGCTGCGGCCGTACCAGCCGTTGTTCTTCAATCGGGGGGCTTCGCGATGAGCACGACCAAAAGGCTGCGGCTGGGGCCGCTGCCCAAGACCGAAAGCGTCAAGCTGACCTTCGCTTGCCCGGCCGGCCTGAAAGCCGACCTCGACCGCTACGCCGCGCTGCACGCGCAGACGTATGGCGAGGCGGTCGATGCAGCGACGCTGATCCCGCACATGCTGGAGGCGTTCATCGCGGGGGATCGGGGGTTTCCGGGCGGCAGGAGAAACCGGGCGCGATTGCGACAATAATTGAGTACACTCATAAATGAGCAAACTCAGTCAATCGCCATCCATGATCACGACCGACGCGCTCGCCCGACCCGGTCGGCGCGACCGCAACATGCAGGACAAGCATGGCCGCATCTTCCAGGCGGCCGCAGCGCTGTTCGAGGCGCATGGCTATGCCGGCGTCACCACGCAGGCGATCTCCGAGCGCGCCGACGTCGGCGCGGGCACGCTGTTCCGCTACGCGTCCTCCAAGGACGAACTGCTGCTGATGGTTCTTAACCAGGCGTTGCGCGCGGCGCTGGCACAGGGCGCCGCGCGGGCCCGTGGATTGCGCGACCCGGTGGACATCGCGGTGGCGATGGTCGCGCCCATCCTGCAATTGGGCGGCCGGCATGCGGAGAACCTGGCGGTCTACCAGCGCCAGCTGATGTTCGGCGCCCCGGGCGAGAAATACCGCAACGAAGGCCTGGCACTGCTGGCCGGGCTGGAGGCGGCCGTGGCCGCCGGCCTGCTCGAGCAGGCCGGCGCGCGCGGCCTGCCGGCACGCCCGGAGCTGGCGCGAGTGGCCAGCATCTCGATCTTCGGCGCTGCGCATCTGGCGGTCTCGCGCGCCTCCACCGGCGCCTATCCCGGCCATGTCCCGATGGACGACCTGCGCGCGCAGGTCCGGCAAATCGTGGACGGCTATTTCGCGGGCCTGGCTACCGAAGGGCCAGCCTAGCCCTGTTCCCTTCGATACAAGGAGTTGTGCTTTGGACAAGATTAACAAGGTGACGGTGCTGGGCACGGGCGTGCTGGGTTCGCAGATCGCGTTCCAGACCGCCTACAGCGGCTTCGAGGTATCGGTCTACGACATCGACGAGGCGGCCATCGCCAAGGCGCGGCAGCGCCTGGACGGGCTGGTCGAAACCTACGAGGAGGAGGTGGCCGGCGCCGACGGCGACAAGCTGCACGCCGCATTGGCGCGCATCGCCTTGCACACCGACCTGGGTGCGGCCGTGGCCGATGCCGACCTGGTGATCGAGGCCATCCCCGAAGTGCTGGAACTCAAGCGCCAGACCTACGCCAGGCTGGACCGGCTGGCGCCGGAGAAGACCATCTTCGCCACCAACTCGTCCACGCTGCTGCCGAGCGCGATCCAGGACGCCACCGGCCGACCCGACCGCTTCATCGCCCTGCATTTCGCCAACCAGATCTGGAAGTACAACACCGCCGAGGTGATGGGCACGCAGGACACCGACCCGAAGGTGTTCGACGCGCTGCTGGCTTTCGCCGCCGACATCGGCATGGTGCCCATCGCGCTGCATAAAGAAAAAGCGGGCTACGTGCTCAACTCGCTGCTGGTGCCGCTGCTCAACGCGGCCGCCGAGCTGGCCGCCGGCGGCTATGCCGACCCGCACGACGTGGACAAGGTCTGGCGCATCGCCACCGGCGCGCCGCTGGGGCCGTTCCAGATCTACGACATCATCGGCCTGACTACGCCCTACAACATCCTGTCCCACGGCAACACCCACACCCAGCAGCTGGCGGCCTGGCTGAAGGAGCACTACATCGACCACGGCAAGCTCGGCGTCGCCTCCGGCGAGGGCTTCTACCGCTACGACAAGACCCCGAACTGACCCCTCATAAGGAAAGGACAACGCATGTACTACAGCAGCGGCAACTACGAAGCCTTCGCCCGCCCGCGCAAGCCGGCCGGGGTGGAGAACAAGACCGCCTGGTTCGTCGGCTCGGGCCTGGCTTCGCTGGCCGGCGCGGCCTTCCTGGTGCGCGACGGACACATGCCCGGCGAGCGCATCACCATCCTGGAGCAGCAGGCGATCGCCGGCGGTGCGCTCGATGGGCTGGACGTGCCCGAGAAGGGTTTCGTGATCCGCGGCGGGCGCGAGATGGAGGACCACTTCGAGTGCCTGTGGGACCTGTTCCGCTCGATCCCCTCGCTGGAGATCGAAGGTGCCAGCGTGCTCGACGAGTTCTACTGGCTCAACAAGGACGATCCCAACTACTCGCTGCAACGCGCCACGGTGAACCAAGGCGAAGATGCGCGCACCGATGGCCTGTTCACGCTCAGCGAGCAGGCGCAGAAGGACGTGATCAAGCTGTTCCTGGCCACGCGCGAGGAGATGGAGAACAAGCGCATCGACGAGGTGCTGGGCCGCGACTTCCTCGACAGCAACTTCTGGCTCTACTGGCGCACCATGTTCGCCTTCGAGGAATGGCACTCGGCGCTAGAGATGAAGCTGTATCTGCACCGCTTCATCCACCACATCGGCGGGTTGCCGGACTTCTCGGCATTGAAGTTCACCAAGTACAACCAGTACGAGTCGCTGGTGCTGCCGCTGGTGAAGTGGCTTCAAGGCCACGGGGTGAAGTTCCAGTACGGCACCGAGGTGACCGACGTCGATTTCGACATCGCCCCGGGCCGCAAGCAGGCCACCCGCATCCACTGGAAGCGCGACGGCGCCGATGGTGGCGTGGACCTTGGCCCGGACGACCTGGTGTTCATGACCATCGGCTCGCTGACCGAGAACTCGGACAACGGCGACCACCACACCCCAGCCAGGCTCGATGAAGGCCCGGCCCCGGCCTGGGACCTGTGGCGCCGCATCGCGGCCAGGGCACCGGACTTCGGCCGCCCGGATGTGTTCGGCGCGCATATTCCCGAGACCAAGTGGGAGTCGGCCACCGTCACCACGCTGGACGCGCGCATCCCGCAGTACATCCAGAAGATCGCCAGGCGCGACCCGTTCAGCGGCAAGGTGGTCACCGGCGGCATCGTCAGCGTCAAGGATTCGAGCTGGCTGCTGAGCTGGACGGTCAACCGCCAGCCACATTTCAAGAAACAGCCCAAGGACCAGATCGTGGTCTGGGTGTACTCGCTGTTCGTGGACACGCCCGGCGACTACGTCAAAAAGCCGATGCAGGCGTGCACCGGCGAGGAGATCACCCGCGAGTGGCTGTACCACCTGGGCGTGCCGGTGGAGCAGATCGACGAACTGGCCGCGACCGGCGCCAAGACGGTGCCGGTGATGATGCCGTACATCACCGCGTTCTTCATGCCGCGCCAGGCCGGCGACCGGCCCGACGTGGTGCCGGAAGGCGCGGTCAACTTCGCCTTCATCGGCCAGTTCGCCGAGTCCCGGCAGCGCGACTGCATCTTCACCACCGAATACTCGGTGCGCACGCCTATGGAAGCGGTGTATACCCTGCTGGGTGTGGAGCGCGGCGTGCCAGAGGTGTTCAATTCCACCTACGACGTGCGCACGCTGCTGGCGGCGACCGGCCGCCTGCGCGACGGCAAGGTACTGGACATTCCCGGCCCGGCGTTCCTGCGCAACCTGCTGATGAACCGGCTCGACAAGACCCAGATCGGCGCGCTGCTGCGGGAGTTCAAGCTGGTCACCGAAGATTGAAAACGCCGCGCGTGTAGACGCACGGCCTCATGCCGGGAGGCTCCATGCACACACCTCATCCGCCTGCCGGTCAGGCAAGCACAAGCGACAAGACCACCAGCCCACAGGTGGAGCATGGCCCTGGTGCGCACGGCCCTGGCAGCGCGCACCAGGTCACGCCGTTGCACGACCCGGTCTGCGGCATGGCGGTATCCGGGGACTCGCCGCACCGCGTCGAGCATGCCGGGGCCACGCAGGTGTTCTGCAGCGCCCGCTGCCTTGAGAAGTTCGTCGCCGAGCCCGATCGGTATCTCGCGCCCGTGCAGGCGACCGCTGCGGTGCCATCCGCCCCTGGCGGGCACGGGGCACACCATGGCGAACATGCCGCACCGGCCGCTTCTGCCTCGCAGGCAACAGGGGCGCCGTCTCGCGCCGGGATGCTCTACACCTGCCCCATGCACCCGGAGATCCGCCAGGACCACCCCGGCACCTGCCCAAAGTGCGGCATGGCCCTGGAGCCGGAATTGCCCAGCCTGGAAGACGACGACAACCCCGAGCTGAAGGACTTCTCGCGCCGCTTCTGGTGGACGCTGCCGCTGTCGGTGGTGGTCATGCTGCTGGCAATGGCCGGCCACCGGCTGCACCTGTTCGACATGGCGACCCAGAGCTGGGTGGAACTGGTGCTGGCCGCGCCCGTGGTGCTTTGGGCCGGCGCACCGTTCTTCCAGCGCGGCTGGCAATCGCTGGTCCATCGCAGCCCCAACATGTGGACGCTGATCGGCCTGGGCACCGGCGCAGCCTTCGTCTACAGCGTGGTGGCCACCGTGGCGCCGGGCGTCTTCCCCGCGTCCTTCGTCTCGATGGGGCGGGTCAACGTCTACTTCGAGGCGGCGGCGGTGATCATCTCGCTGACGCTGCTGGGACAGATGCTGGAACTGCGCGCGCGTTCGCAGACCTCGGCAGCGATCAGGTCACTGCTGGGGTTGGCGCCCAAGACCGCCCGGCGCGTGCGCGAGGATGGCACGGAGGAGGACGTGCCGCTGACCCACGTGCAGGTGGGCGACCGCCTGCGCGTGCGGCCCGGCGAGAAGGTGCCGGTCGACGGCATCGTGCTCGAAGGCGCAAGCGCGCTCGACGAGTCCATGCTGACCGGCGAGCCGCTGCCGGTGACCAAGCGCGCAGGCGACCGGCTGATCGGCGCCACCCTCAACACCAGCGGCGCGCTGCTGATGCGCTGCGAGCGGGTCGGTACCGACTCCGTGCTGTCGCAGATCGTGCAGATGGTCGCCCAGGCGCAGCGCTCCAAGGCGCCCCTGCAACGCATGGCCGATGGCGTGGCCGGTTGGTTCGTGCTGGCCGTGGTCGGCGTGGCCATCGTCACCTTCTTCGCCTGGGGGCTGTTCGGCCCCGCCCAGGGCTGGGTGTTCGGCCTGATCAACGCGGTCTCGGTGCTCATCATCGCCTGCCCGTGCGCGCTGGGCCTGGCCACGCCGATGTCGATCATGGTGGCGACCGGGCGTGGCGCCAGCCAGGGCATCCTGTTCCGCGACGCGGCGGCCATCGAGAACCTGCGCAAGGTCGACACGCTGATCGTGGACAAGACCGGCACGCTGACCGAGGGCCGCCCGGCCTTCGACCGGGTGGTGCCCGCCGAGGGCTTCGCCGCCGAGGAGGTGCTGCGCCTGGCGGCCAGCCTGGACCAGGGCAGCGAGCACCCGCTGGCCGACGCCATCGTCCGCCAGGCGCGCGAACAGGGCATCGCCTTGGATGCGGTGGAGCAGTTCGACTCGGGCTCGGGCATCGGCGTGCAAGGCCGCGTCGCCGGCCGTTCGCTGGCGCTGGGCAACACCGCGCTGATGGCCCGGCTCGGCGTGGCCGTCGAGGTGCTGGCGGCGCCGGCCGAGGCCCTGCGCCGGGAAGGCGCCAGCGTCATGCACCTGGCCGTGGAGGATCGGCTGGCCGGGCTGCTGGCCGTTTCCGACCCGGTCAAGGCGAGTACGCCCGAAGCCCTGTCGGCGCTGCACGCGGCGGGTATCCGCATCGTCATGGCCACCGGCGACGGCGTGACCACCGCCCGCGCGGTGGCCGCGCGCCTGGGGATCGACGAGGTGCACGGCGAGGTCAAGCCCGAGGACAAGCTGGCGCTGGTCGAGCGCCTGCAGGCCGAGGGTCGGGTGGTGGCGATGGCCGGCGACGGCATCAACGACGCCCCGGCGCTGGCGCGCGCCGACGTCGGCATCGCCATGGGCACCGGCACCGACGTGGCGATGAACAGCGCCCAGGTGACCCTGGTCAAGGGCGATTTGCGCGGCATCGCCGTGGCGCGCGGGCTGTCGCAGGCCACGGTGGCCAACATGCGCCAGAACCTGGCGTTCGCGCTGGTCTACAACGGCCTGGGCGTGCCGCTGGCCGCCGGCGTGCTTTACCCGCTGACCGGCTGGCTGCTCTCGCCGATGTTCGCGGCCCTGGCCATGAGCCTGAGCTCGGCCTCGGTGGTGGGCAATGCGCTGCGGCTGCGCGCCCAGCGTATCAATCCAAGCCGAACTGGCTGATCCCGCACATGCTGGAGACGTTCATCGCGGGGATCGGGTTTCAAGAAGAGGCGCATTCCACAGGCACGATCGCCAAAACACAGCGAATGGGAAAACCCCTTTCTCATGGCTTCAGCAAGACCTTGCCCTTGCGCCCCGGTTGCAGGCTGGCGGCCGCGGCCTGGGCTGCATCGGCCAGGTCGTAGATCGCCTCGACCGGCAGCAACAGTTCACCGGCCAGCGTGCGCTGCAACAGTTCGCCCACCAGCCGGCGCTTGTCATCCGCCGACAAAGCCTGGCTGACCTTGCTGCCCCAGAAACCCTTGACCGTGGCCTGCTTGAAGATGAGTGAGCCCGAGTCGATCTGCATCGGCTCTCCTGCCATCGTGCCGAAGGAAACAAGCGTGCCGCCTTCGCCCAGCAGGCCCAGCAGCGCTGCACTGGCCGCGCCGCCGATGGAGTCGACGGCCGCGTGGGCCAGGGTGGAGCCAAGGAGCGCGCGGGCGCGTTCCTGCCACTCCGGCTGCGCAGTGGAAATGACGTTGCCGATGCCCAGGGCCGCCAGTTCGTCCACGCCCGCGTCGCGGCGCACCAGACTCAGCACCTGCACACCGCGTGCGGCGGCCAGCATGGCCAGCGTCTTGCCGACCGCGCCGTTGGCCGTGTTCTGCACGATCCACTGGCCCGGCTCGGCGTGCAGGAACTCCAGCAGCATCAACGCACTGAGCGGCATGGCGATGAGCTGCGCGGCGGTCTCGTCGGGCAGGGCCTGCGGCACCGGCACCAGCAGCCGCGCCGGGGCCAGGAAGTACTCGGCCCAGGTACCGTGTGCTGAGGCCACGGCAACACGCTGGCCGACGGTGGCGCCTTCGACACCCTCGCCCAGTGCATCGACGATGCCGACCGCCTCGCTGCCGCCGATGGCGGGAAGTTCCGGCTTGTAGCCGTAGCGGCCGCGGATCGTCCACAGGTCATGGTTGTGGATCGGCGCCAGCGAGGTCTTGATGCGGACTTCGCCCGCGCCAGGCTGCGGCACCTGACGGTCGCCGAGTTCGAGGACGTCGGCAGGCTCGCCAAATGTGGTGTGGATGGCACTGCGCATGATGCTGTTCTCCTGCTCAGGCCACGGAAACATGCAGGCGCACGTCGATATTGCCGCGCGTGGCATTTGAATACGGACACACCTGATGCGTGGCCTCCACCAGCTTGCGCGCAGCGGCCTCGTCCAGGCCCTGGACTTCCACATGCAAGTCCACGTCCAGTGCATAGCCGCCGGTGGCCGTCTGGCCGATGCCGACCTCCACCGAGGTGCGCGTCCCGGTCGGCGCCAGGCCCAGTTGCTTGGCGGCCACGGGCAAGGCGTTGTCGAAGCAGGCGGCGTAGCCCATGGCGAAAAGCTGCTCGGGGTTGGCGCCGGTCTTGCCGGAACCGGGCGTGGCCAGGTCGAGCGCCAGGCTGCCGTCGTCCAGCGCGGTGCGGCCGGAACGGCCGCCCGTGGCGGTGGCGCGGGTCTTGTAGAAGATCTTCATGGCTGGCTCCTGTTGGATGAGAGAGGCAAAGGATGAAAGCGGAACGTCACGCAACGCCGGCGAGCGCGGCCTGCGCCTGCGCCAGCGCGTCGGCATACGGTGCGCGCAAGCGCAGGTTGGACGCGCCATCGGCGCTTTGCACCACCACGGCCTTGGCGTAGCTGAAGCGACGGAAGCCGTGGATGCCGTGGTAGGCGCCCATGCCGGACGGGCGCACGCCGCCGAAAGGCACGCTTTCGACCACGGCATGCGTCATCACGTCGTTGATGACCGCGGCGCCGGAGGTGGTGCGGTCGAGAAACGCCTGCTGCCTGGCTGGATCGTTTCCGAAGTAATAGGCCGCCAGCGGACGCGGATGCGCGTTGTCTGCATTCATGACGCTTCTACGTCCCGCGCCAGCAGGGACAACAGCGCCTGGGCCACGCCCTCGGAACTGCCTGGGTTCTGCCCGGTGACCAGGCGGCCATCGGTGACGACGTGCGCCTGCCAGTCCGGGCCCTTCTGGTAGTGGCCGCCCAAGCGGATGAATTCGTCTTCGATCAGGAATGGCACGACGGCGCTCAGACCCACGGCCGCTTCCTCGCTGTTGGTGAAGCCGGTGACACGGCGTCCCGCGACGAGCGGCTGGCCGTTCGCTGCACGCACCTTCACCAGCGCGCCCGGCGCGTGGCAGACCAGGCCCAGCGGTTTGCCGGCGCGCTCGAAGGCTTCGAGCAAGGCGATGGAGGCGGGATCGTTGGCCAAATCCCACAACGGGCCGTGGCCGCCGGGGTAGAACACCGCATCGAAATCCGCGGCGTCCACCTGCGCAAGCGGTACGGTGGCAGCCAGGGCCGCTTGCGCCTGGACGTCCTGGCGAAAGCGTTCGGTCGCGGCCGTTTGCGCATCGGGTTCGTCGCTCTTGGGATCCAGCGGCGGCTGGCCGCCTGCGGGCGAAGCCAGCGTGATGGCGGCGCCGGCGTCCTTGAACACGTAGTAGGGGGCGGCGAACTCCTCCAGCCAGAAACCGGTCTTGTGGCCGGTATCGCCCAGGCGGTCGTGGGAAGTGAGTACGAACAGGATTTTCATAAAAAGCTCCAGGCGTTATCGGGAAAGTGCTTGGTCGGCCGCGATGTGCCGTGCCGTGCCGCAGGCCAGCAACTGCCCCGTGGCGTCGCGCGCCTGCGTCAAAGGCGTCTTGTCCTGGCTCAACTTCGCCAGCAGCGCCGCGCCCAGCCACATCTGGTAAAGCACCCGGGCCAATGCCGGCGATGGTGAGCCAGCAGGCAAGGAGCCGTCCGCGCGGGCTTCGTCGATCAGTGCCGCGATCCTTGCCAGAAGCCGTTGCACACCGGCATCGAGTACCCGGCGCATGTCTTCGGAAAGGTCGGCCACTTCCGCCGCCAGCTTCACCACCAGGCATTCGTCGGCCCATCCCTGTGCCGGATCGGCGGGATCTGCGATCCAGGCATCCCAATACCGCATCAGGCGCTCGTTGCCGTTGCCGGGCACCGAAAGCAGGCCATCGAGCTTGCGCGCGTAGCCATCGACGTACTGTTGCAGCAGCTCGCACCCGAAGGCTTCCTTCGACGGGAAGTAGTGATAGAACGAGCCCTTGGGCACGCCGCAGGCCTTGAGGATTTCGAGCAGCCCCAACGCGGAAAACCCTTTGTGCAGCACGAGCCGGTGCCCCGTATCGAGGATGTGCTGGCGTGTCGCTTCGGCTTTCTTGGTCAGGTGCATGCTGGGCATTATGCATTAAAATAGACCGGTCGTCTATATCTCGGATTCAATCAACACGAAGACAGCCATAGCGCCTATCGGTCCCGCAGCCCTCGCGGAGTAAACCGGCTTTGGCCGGCGCGTCGGGCCGCCTCGATCAGCGCCGTGCTGGCCGGGCTGTCCTTGCCGGCGAAAGCGTAGAAGCGCGCCGCCGGCAGTTCGGGCAGGCCATCCTCACCGCCCAGCACGCGCAAGCCTTCGCCGCGCTGGCTGTCGGCGATGACCGTGGCGGCGAAACCTGCCCGCGCCGCCGACAGGCAGCCTGCCATGCTGCTGCTCTCGAAGACGATGCGCCAGGTGCGATCCGTCTGGCCCAGCGCCGTGACCGCCGACTCCCGGTAGACGCACGGTTCGGGAAAGACCGCCAGCGGCAACGGTGCTTGCGCCGGCAACGGGTGATCGGCGGCAAACGCCCACACCAGCGGTTCTTCCCACAGCAGCGTGCCGCTACCTTCGACCCGGCTGCATTGCTTGCCGAACACCAGATCCAGGCGGCCACGTTCCTGCTGGCGCAGCAGGTCGGCGGTGATACCGACTTTCAATTCCACCGTGGCTTCGGGATGCCACTGGGCAAAGCGTTGCAGCACCTGGGGCAGCCAGGCACCGGCAAAGTCTTCCAAGGCGCCGATGCGCAGACGCCCGCGCAGCGGGGTGCCCCGCAGCTTGGCGCGGGCCTCGCGCTCCAGATCGAGGATGTTGCGGCCGTAGGCGTACAGGGTATCGCCCGCCTGGGTCAGCTCCAGCCGGCGCGTGGTGCGCGCCAGCAGGCTGGCACCGGCGATCTGTTCCAGCCGCCGCATGTGCCCGCTGACGGCAGAAGGCGTCAGCGCCAGCCGCTCGGCGGCGGTAGCGAAGCTGCCGCTGTCCACGATTTCGAGGAAGGTGCGCAGCAGTACCGTTTCCAGCGGCGGGCCATCGGCGATGGGAGATAGGTTCATTCAGTAATTCAACACGAAAAATCATCAATGATGAATGATTATTCTCCAATCAAATGGAGTCGTCCAGCTACGCTGGCGCATCTTCACGACGGGAGACAAACCCATGCAGGACTATCAAGTCGCCACGACCGAACGGCTCGACATCGCCTATCTCGAATGGAACCGGCAGGGAGCGCGAACCGCCATCCTGCTGCACGGTTGGCCGGACAGCCCCGAGTGCTGGAAGGCCGTGGCGCCCATCCTGGCCGACGCTGGCTACCGGGTGCTGGCGCCGGCGCTGCGCGGTTTTGCGCCGACCCGGTTCCGAGAGGCCGGCGCGCCACGCAGCGGCCAGTTGTCCGCCCTGGGCCGTGACCTGCTGGACTTCATCGACGTGCTCGGCTTGGCGCAGCCCGCGCTGATCGGCCATGACTAGGGCGCACGGGCCGCCGCCAATGCCTGCGGCCTGCGCGATGGCGTGGCCTCGCACCTGGCGATGCTGTCGGTCGGCTACGGCACCAACGACCCGAACCAGCCACTGTCCTTGGCGCAGGCGCGCAACTACTGGTATCACTGGTACATGGCCACGCCGCGCGGCGAGCGCGTGGTGCGGGAAGAACGCGAGGCGTTCGCCCGGCAGATGTGGGACACCTGGGCACCGGCCGGCTGGTACGACCCTGCCGATTTCGACGAGGCAGCGCGGGCATTCCAGGGCGAGGACTGGGCCGAGATCGTGCTGCACTCCTACCGCCACCGCTGGGGCTTCGCAGAGGGCGACCCGGCCTATGCGGAGGACGAAGCGCGCCTGAACCCCGCGCCCGTCCTGTCGGTTCCGACCCTGGTGCTGCACGGCGGGGCCGATACCTGCAACCACCCCGACAGTTCCAAGGGGCGGGAAGCGTTCTTTACGGGCCGCTACGAGCGACAGGTGCTCGATGGCGTCGGCCACTTTCCGCAGCGGGAGGCGCCGCAGGCGGTCGCCGAGGCTGTTTCGCGGTTCTGCGCATCGGCGTGAGCGCCAATGCGTCGCCGCGCTGACCTCTGAAACGCAGAACCCGCCATCGCTGGCGGGTTCTGTTCGTCAATGCGCCTGCGGCCGTTCAGAGCACGGCTTCCAGGCCCTTGCGTTCGATGATGTCCAGCAGTTTCTGCGACGGGCCGCTGGGGCGCTTGTCGCCCACTTCCCACTTACGGACGGTGGACGCGCTGGTGTTGAGCACCGAGGCCAGCACGGCCTGGCTCAGTTGCAGGCGCTCGCGCAGCGCCTTGATCTTGGCGGCATCGTAGTCCTGCACCGGCTCCAGGCACAGCAGGTCGTACTTCTGCATCTTGCGCTTGTCGATAAACCCCAGGTGGTGCAGATCGCGGGCGCCTTCATGCACCGCTTCCAGAATGCGGCTCTTGGGTTGGGCTTTTTCAGTCATCGGTGATCTCCAGCAAAGTACCGTCGGCAGCGGCGGCATCCAGTTGCGCGGCCGTGCGCTCCAACAAATCGGCGGCGTAGTCCTGCAAGGCTTGCAGTTCGGCGTCGCTGATGTTGTCCCGCTCGTTCTTCTCAAACCCGAAGACGAAGAACCAGCGGTTGCCCTTGTTGGTGGCGACCAGCGTTCTCACTCCGCCGCGCTTGCCGCGCCCGGCCAATCCGATACGTTTCTTCACCACGCCACCGCCGAGATCGGCGTCGATCAGTCCGGCGGTCATTTCAAGGACAGCCTTGCGCAGATCAGAATCGCCCAATGCCGTCTTGCGCATCCACCGCTGGAAGTGACGGGTTTTGAAGATGTGCATCGCTGTCCTCACTATACCACTCAGTGGCATGACTTGTCCATGAAGGGATGGATGCTGCCAGATCGCTAGGCAGGCTCGCTTGCCGTGGCAGGTACGGCCCGGCCAGGCACGCCCAGCGGAACGAAGCCGGTCAGTTCAAGCGGCACGGGCGTCCATCCGCAAATGAAGGAAGGATGCCGCAGGCTGGCGCGGCCGGAAACTCGCTGGGGCGTGCTCCGGCGTAGCAGTCGAAAGCCACCGGCCGCGCGAATTGTCGTATCGGTGATACGACAATTCGGGGCTGGGCGAGGACGGAAAATGTCGTGTCGCCGTCACGACATTTCTCCGCTAGAGCCTGGGCCGGCATCACGCGGCTTCCAGTTTTTCCAGCAGTTCGGGCGAACGCTTGAGCAGCTTGAACAGCTCGGCCAGCGCCTGCGGCAGTTCCGTCGCTTCCTCGGCCTTCGCGGGCGCGGCCTGCTGGCCGCTGGCGATCAACTTGCGCAGCTTCGCCACCACGTCGCTGGCCTCGCGTTCTTCCTGATCCTGGGTGTGGACGTAGCGCATGAACATGCCCACGGTCTTGTGCGCCGTCAGTGCCATGCCCACCTTGATCGGCACGCCGGAATTGGCAATGTCGGTGGCCGAGCGGTGGCGAATGCCGTGGGTGCCGACATGAGCCAGGCCGGCGCGCTTGGCGAGCGTGACCCACGCATGGTAGTAAACGCCCTTGGACATGGGCCGCTTGTGGTCGCATGCGGCCGTGATGACGTAGGGCGAATCTTCATACCTCGTGGCATTGGACAGCAACCGCTGCGCTTCCTCGCTGATGGGCTTGGACATGGGGCCGGTCTTGCTATCGGGCCAGTTGATGCGGCGGTTCTCGAAGTCGATCCAGTCCCATTGCAGAGAGAGGATTTCCGACATGCGTGCCGCGAACTCGAATTGCAGGCGGATCGCCAGCAGGGTTTCGGGGCGGACGGTGCGCTCGATCTCCGCTTGATCGAGGTAGGCGAACAGCTTGCCCATTTCCTCGTCGGTGATGAGCCGGGATTCGCCTTTCTCCGGAAGCCCCTTGATGTGCCGGCACGGATTGGAGCCTTCGGGCCGGTAGCCCCACACTTCGGCCAGGTTGAACATCACCCGCAGCAACGAGTAGGTGCGATTGCCGCAGGTCGGGATGTGTTCCATCTTCTTCATCATCGCGGCAATGTCGGCGCGCTTGACCTCAGAGACTTTGAGCTTGCCGAGCTTCGGGATGATGTGGTTGTCGATGTAGGTCTGGTAGGTCTTCTGCGAAGACTTCTTGTTGTGGCGCTTCGAGTGATCTTCCATGAAGCGCGTGCATAGCTCCTTCATCGTCGGCACCTTGCGCGCCTCGACCTTGGCCGCGCCGGGATCGCGGCCTTGGCGGACTTCCGCCAGCCAGTTTTGCGCCTTGGTGCGGGCCTGCTCGACGGTCAGTTCGCCGAACAGACCGAGCGAGGGCTTGCGGCGGTCGCCGGCATTGGTACGGTACTGGAGCATGAACACCTTGCGACCAGCCGGCGTGACCTTGCAGAGAAAGCCGGGCACGAGGGTGTCGCGCAGTTCAACGTCGTGGGCTTCGGGTTCCGCCGAATCGACCACGGATTTGGTGAGTTTGATCTTGGCCATGAACAGTCCTCGGGATGACCGATTCCAGGGGCCAAGTAGGAGCCTGGCGAGGGGGAATCAGGTCGGGTTGCAGAAAGCACCGGGATATGGTGAATCCGCGTCATCCCTAGGAAAACTCGCTGCGGCGAGGGCTGGCGTAGTCCCGCGTATCTCGGTGCGGAACCTATGTTCAAACTGTTCGACAAGGAATACGTGGGCCGTTGCGAGGGCATCTCCAACTGCATCTACGGACAGGGCCGGCAGGTCATCGCCACCTTCACCTGGAAGCTGTAGTCGCCGCTGCCGCCCCGGTGGCGGCGGCGGACAGGCAAGGCACCACCTTGTCTCCGCATCCGCCGCTTGGCGGCTGCCGGTGGGCGTCCGCACGGATGCCCGCCGGCCAACCCCACACCGCGGATATTCCTGTTTCGCCCATATCGAGGAGCAAATCGATGACCCCACGTCCGTCCCTGCTTGCGGCCGCCACGATGACCTGCATGGCGGCACTGGCGCCGGCCTTCGCGCCGGCGCATGCCGCCGACCTGCTGTACCGGCTCACCGCCACCGCCACCCTGCCCAGCACCGACACCGGCTGGGACTACATCAAGATGGAGCCGGACAGCAACCGGCTGTTCATCGCGCGCGACGCCGACGGGCTGACGGTATTCGATGTGGATGCCAACAAGACGGTCACCACCGTCGCCGATTCCGTCGGCGCCAACGGGCCGCTGCTGCTGCCGCAGTACAACCGCGGCTACCTGGCGATGACCGACGGCTCGTTCCTGAGCTTCGAGCTGGATTCGCTCAAGCCGATCCAGCGGCTGCAGCTGGACGGCAACGGTGGCATAAACAGCGCCATCCATGACCCGCTGACCCGGCGCATCCACGCCATCGTCGGCACGCGCCCCAGCGAATCGACCTGGTACACGCTGGACGCGGCCACCGGCAAACTGCTGGGCAGCAAGACGTTTCCGTTCCGGAAAATGGACGACCCGGCCACCGACGGCAAGGGACGCCTGTTCGCACCGGCGCGCCGCGACAACCTGATCCTGCTCCTGGACTCCAAGACCCTGGCCGAACGGGCGCGCTGGACGGCGCCGTGCAACGTCTCCAAGGTCCGCTACCAGGCGCACAGCAACCGCCTCCTCGCGGCGTGCGGCGGCGACAATCCGATGTTCTTCGCGCTGGATCCGGACAGCGGCCGGGTCGTTGCCAGCCTGCCGATCGGCAACGGCATCGACGGCTTCGCCGTCGACGAGCAGCGCAAGCGCATCATCACCTCGAACAACGAAGGCACGCTGACCGTTATCAACCAGGAGGGGCCGGACAGCTACTCTCTGGCCGGAACCGTCTCCACCCGTCCCAATGCCCGGATGATGACCATGGACGAACGCACCGGCCGGCTGTTCGTGGTCACCGCCGAGTTCACCCGCACGCCACCGGATGGCAACGGCGAGACCTCCAACCGCTACCATCCCGACAGCTTCGTGGTGCTGACCTACCAGCCGCAGTAAGCGCGGCAGGAAGACCCCCGTGGCGCCGGGATCCGCCGGCCGCCACGGGGCCTGGCCGGCGGATCTCAGCCGGCGGCCGGACGATCATGCGTAACCGGCCGGAAACGCGACCAGCTCGGCATCGGCACGCGGGGAGCGCGTGCGGCCTGCGGGCCTGAAGATCCGCGTCGCGTTTGTCGGGAGCAACCGGCGCGATGCCGGCGAGTGCGATGGCGGTCTGTCGCATCGGCCCCGCCCCTGCCTGTGGCGATTACCGCCGAGCACGGCGCTGAACGTATCCGGCCCGCTGCGGCGCATCTGCCGCATCGCTCCCGTCCGGGCGCCACGGCCACATCGCGGCCGAAGCGGCCTGATCCGCCGTACGGAACGATGGCTGGCCCGCGTCTGCTCCCCAGCGGCAATGAATGCGAGTGTGGCCAGGCACCGGGCCGCGCACCGCCCCGGCAGTGTGCTCGCCCCGCATGGACAGCTTCCGCGCTGCCCGGCCGCCAGGCCACGCGTCCCGCTTCAGCGCGGATGCTCGCGATCCATCAACCTGGGCGCCGGGCTCACGCCGGCAGGCAGCAGCGATGCCCCATCCGCCCGGACGCTGGACCATGCCCCACAAAGTGGACAGCGGGCCGCCAGCGACCGGCCCGGGCATTCCCGCGCATTGCATCGGGCATCGTCAGCCGGAACCGGCCGCTGCCGGAGGGGCAGTGACGGAGAGTCCGTCACGGCGCCCGCTTGCGTGCCTGCACCACCGGCTTGCCCAAGCGCCGCTCAAGCAACCGGTGTCTGGAACGCAGGCAATGGCGGTGATCCGTCGATCAGCAGCGCCCTGCGGTCGGCCGCCCGTATCCGGAGCATCAGCCGTGTCCCGGTGCCGAGCGGGTATGTGCGGGATTCCTGGAACGGTGGCCTCGTCCCCGGCGGTTCCTCGCCTGATCCGCCACCAGTCCCGTGCAACGGATCGACGTCAACGGCGCGGACACGCGCCGTCGAGGCCGGCATTCCCGACCATCGCAGCCGGACATCACGGGATCGGGGAGAACGCCGAAGTGGACCGGATGCCGGAGCCATGCGGCCCCGCGGCTGCAGATCGACCGCCTCGGAGCACCCTGCCCGCGCGGTGTCGCCCGATCAGGGCAACAGACGGACGACGCGGAAACCCAGGGTATTGTTCTGTCGCGCGGGGTCGTCGCCGGCGTAGCGCTGCGCCGAACGCACCGTCTCGGGCTTGTTGTACCAGCCGCCGCCGCGCACCACCCGGCGCACGCAGTCGCCGCTGAGCCATGCACTGCCGTCGCCGGGAGCGCCCTCGTAGCCGGGGTTGTAGCAGTCCTCCACCCATTCCCAGGCGTTGCCGGCCGTGTCGTGCAGGCCGAATCCGTTGGGCTTGAAGTGGCCCACCGGAGCGGTGGTCCTGGCGTAGCCGTCGTTGCAGTCGTGCAGCGGCCATTCCGGGCGCTCCACGCGCAGCGCATCGTCGCCTACGTTGCCGAACTCGCAGGCCCGTTTGGCGTCCTCGCCCCAGAACCACGGGGTCGAGGTGCCGCCGCGGGCGGCATATTCCCACTGGGCCTCGCTGGGCAGGCGGTACGGCTGCCCGGTCTTGTCCGACAGCCAGCGGGTATAGCCGACCGCCATCTCGAAGTTCACGTACAGCACCGGCCTGCGGCCGCGCCCCCAGCCCTCGTCGGGTACCGCGGTGCAGCCGCCGTCGGCCACGCAGGCGTCCCACTCATCGAACGTGACCTCGTACTTGCCGATGGCGAACGGCCTAGCGAACACCACTTCATGCCGTGGCGCCTCATTGATGTCGTGGCCAGGCTCGGTGCTGGCCGAGCCCATCATGAACCTGCCGGCCGGCACCACCACCATCTCGGGGCATTCGGCGCAATCGCGGTTGCCGGGCATGGCGAACGCGGAGGCGTCCGTCGTGGCGGCGACCGTCCCGGCACTGGCGGCCAGGCCGGCGACCAGCAGCAGGCAGGCTGCCCCCTGCCGCAGTTGCCGCGGTACCGCTCCGGCCGGCCGCGTATTCCCTCTGATGGTTGCTGCTGTCGTCATGCTGGTACGCACTGGTGCACCTTTGCCGTTGCTGTCGGGGGTTCTGCCCCGGGGAAGGATCCGCGCGGACGGCGTCCGCGCGCATGGAGACTGGTCGCTCAGGGACTGGCCGTGGCCGCGCCCGGATCGGGCGTGCCCGGCGGACGGTCATCCCAGTACCACGGACGCGGCAGTGCGCGTGCCGTGGGCCACAGTTCGTCCAGGGTGTCGCCGTCGTACAGGCGCCCGTTCTTCATCACCTGCACGATCGACAGCGTATGCGCGATGTCCTGGCGCGGGTCCTGTGCGAGCACGACGAGATCGGCGTACTTGCCGGGCTCGATGCTGCCGAACTCCGCGGCGCGCCCGATGGCGGTCGCACTGCCCAGGGTGCCGGTATGCAGCGCCTCGGCCGGCGTCATTCCGCCGGCCACATGCGCCTGCAGTTCCCAGTGCATGCCGATGCCGGGCATCTCGCCATGCGAGCCCATCCCGGCGACGCCGCCGGCGCGTACCACCTCGGCGACGCCGGCGGCCACGCGCCGGTACAGGTATTCATCCGGTTCGCGCCAGGTCCGCGAGCGGGTCTTCATGTCGACGATGAAGCCGGGCGCGAAGCGGCGCAGCTTGCGGTCGTGGGCGATGCCGCCGCGCGATATGAAATCGTCCTGCCCTTCCGGGCCGCCGTTGCCGATCATCAGCGTCGCCGAATAGGCGGTGCCGGCCCCGGCGAACAAGCGGATCACATCGCGCTGCAGGGGCACCGCGACGAGGGCGTGCTCGTTGCCGGCGTAGCCATCGAGCACGTGGGTCAGGCCCAGCTTCATCGACAGCGCGCCCTCGGTGGTCGGCATCAGCCCCAGCTCGCGCGCCGCCATCGCCACCCATTGGCGCACGCGGCGGTTGCCGCTGCGGTACATCTTGATGTTGCCCAGGCGGTAGTGGTCGCGGTAGCGCGACAGCACCGCGTGCACCTGCTCATAGGATTGGAACTCGTTGAACGCGAACACCGCCGGTCCGGTGGAAAAGATCCGCGCGCCTGGCATCAGCCCGGCCTCGACCAGGTCCTGGTAGGCCAGCATGTCGATGCTGAGCGTGGAGGGATCGAACAGCGTGGTCACGCCATAGGCGAGATTGGCGAGCGGGCCCCAGCTCTGCAGATCCAGTACGTCGCGGCGGACATCGGCAATGTGGGTATGGGTGTCGATCAGCCCGGGGATGATGGTGCGCCCGGAGACGTCGCGGACCACCGTGCCGGCGGGCAGCGCAACGCTGCCACGCGGACCGAGCGCGGCGATGTGCTCGTCGACCACCAGCAGGTCGGCATCGGCGATCGCCTCGTCGCCGCGCATGCTCAGCACTGTCGCCCCGCGCAGCAGCAACGCCCCGCGCGGGGTGTCGCGCGGCATTTCGACAACCGCCTGGAACGCCTGCACGTCCGCGCCCGGACCGTCGGCATCCGCCGCGGCGTCCGGCGGCAGGTGCACCGGGTCCAGCGGGCGCCGGTACCAGGTCGATCCCAGCGCCCAGTGCAGGCTGCGCCCGCCCTCGCTCCAGCCGAAGAAATCAGCACCGACGGAGGTCAGTCTGCGGTGGACGACACCGGGGGCGGCAAGGTCGAGCGTGCGGCCCTCATCGTCGGGCATCGCCAGCAGGTGCAGCTGCTGCGCGATCTGGGCCAGCACCCAGCGTCCGTCGGGGCTGAGCTGCAGGTCGTCGACCATCGCGCGGCCCTCGGCGAAATACCAGCCAGGACCGGTGACGCGCAGCAGCAGGGTCCGTGCGCCATCGTCCAGCGCGACCCGGTTGAGGCCGTCGTCGAAATTCAGGTACAGCCGCGACCGGTCGCCATCGAAATGCGGCCGGCCGCCCATCCTCCCTTTGGCAAGCACGCGCGCCTCGCCGCCGCGTACCGGGAAGACCGCCAGCTCGGCGTCGCGCAGCGGGCCGTACTCCATGTAGCTGTGCATGCGCACGGCATTGCTGGAACGTACCGCGACGATGTGTTCGCCATCGGGCGTGAACACCGGCCGGGTATGGAACGCCGGCGTGGCGCTGACCCGCACCGGCACCGCAGCCGGCTCGTCGACGGCAATGCGCCAGACGTGACCGGCTTCCTTCGCGGTCCAGTCCACGTAGACCAGTTCGCGCCCGTCCGGCGACCATGATGGATGGAAAGCCGGATGCGCTCCGGTAACGATGCGGCGGACCGTGCCGCTGCCATCCAGCGGCATCAGGTACAGCGCACCGAGCGCGGAGAATGCCAGCCGGCGGCCGTCGGGCGAGGGTTCCGGCGCCTGGACCAGCCGCGCGCGCACCGGCCCGGTCTCCTGCGCGACCGCCTGCCGGGTTGCAGGCCCGATGTCGAGTTCGACCCGCGCCTGGAACGGGATCGGGTGCTGCGTTCCGTCGGCGAGCAGGATGCGGCGCAGTTCGCCGTCGATGTTCACGACCAGGGCGCTGCTGTCGGGCGAGAACGCATGCCGCGGCATCAGGTCGCGCCAGTGCGAAGCGCCGAGTTCGTCCTGCTGCACCGGGAAGGCCAGCCAACGGTCCTCGCGGGTGTGCAGGTCGAGCACGCGCAGCCCGGTGTTGGCCTGGTGGCGGGCACCGTAGACCAGCCAGCGGCCGTCGGGCGAGACCGCCGGCCGCATCGCGGTGCCGAGCACCAGGTCGGGGCGTGGGCTGCGCGGCGCGGATACCAGGGTTTCCTCGCTGCCGTCGCGCAGGTCGCGGCGGCGGATGGTCCATTCCGGCACCCGCCCGGTGTCGCGCGGGCCGACGAGCACCGCATAGTAGAGCCAGCGTCCGTCGCGCGACGGCGCCGCTCCAAGGGTCGAGCGCCAGGTGCTGCGCGGCTGCCCGGCGTTTTCGCGGATCGGCACCAGCAGTTCGCCATGGCCGCTGGCCGCGTCGACCTGCCAGAGTTCCCAGGCCTCGCGGTCGGCGCGGTAGCGCGAGACGAACAGCGCGCGGCCGTCGGCACTCCAGGCCGGCGAGGCGAAGACCGGATCACCGTCCAGCAGGGTCAGTTGCCGCGGCGAACCGCCGTCGGCATCGGCCAGCCACAGGTTTTCCGCGCCGGAACGGTCGCTGAGGAAGGCGATGCGGCGTCCGTCCGGCGAGAACACTGGTTGCGAATCGAATGCCGCGCCCTGGGTGAGCGCACGGGCGCGCCCGCCCTGCGCCGGCATCAGGTACAGGTCGCCGAGCAGTTCGAACACGATGCGGCGACCGTCGGGCGAAAGGTCGGGCGACAACCAGGTGCCGCGATCCGTCTCGAACGCCAGCCGGCGCGTCGCCGGCATCGGCAGCACCTGTCCCGGCGCGGCCGACAGCTCGGCCTGCTCGAACGTCGGCCCCTGCAGCAGGAACGGCGGTGGCGGCACACCATGCTCGCCGTCGTGCCCCCGCGCCGCGGGCACCAGCAACAGGGCCGCGGCCCGCAGCAACCACCGGTGCGGGCTCAACGGCCGGCCTCGCGTCGCAGCGACGCCGGGAGGTAGCGGTCGCGCAGCCGGGTCTGGCGCGTACGCAGCGGGATCTCCTGTCCGGCGATGAATACCGCCGCCGGCGCCGTGGCCGGTTCCAGCGGGTCGCCGTCCCACAGGACGAGGTCCGCATCGGCGCCGGCCGCAAGCGTGCCGATGCGCTCGTCCAGCCCCCAGATCCGCGCCGGTACGCGGGTGATGGCGGCGAGCGCGACGTCGTCCGGCAGGCCGTAGGCGGCCGCCAGTCCGGCGGCCTGGCGCAGCGACGGGCCGGCGTTCCAGCTGGTGTAGATGCCCTGCGCCGATGCCGCAAACGCGATGCTCACGCCCGCGCGGTGCAGCCGCGCCGCGTTGTCGTGGCGCGCGCCCAGCCGGTCGTAGTCCGATGGCAGCGCATCCAGCGGATCGAGCACGACCGGGATGCCGGCGGCCGCCAGCTCCGGCGCGACACGCCAGGCTTCGGCACCGCCGACCACCACCACGCGCAGCTTCCAGCGCTGCGCCAGGGCGATGGCCTGGCGGATGTCCGCCTCGCGGTGCGCGGCGATCGCCAGTGGCGCCGCCCCGCTTGCCACCGCCTGCAGCGCGACGGCGTCGGCGCTGGCCTCGGGGTCGCCGCCATCGGCCGCGGGTGCCGCGCGCGCGCGACCGAGCTCCTCGTGCAGCCGCTGCCATGCCGCCGCGTGCGAATGCGCGCGCGAACCATCGGTACCGATCGAAGCAAACTGCACCACGTCGCCCGTGCGCTCGACGATGTCGGCGCCGGCTCGCAGCCGCAGCAGCAGCGCACGGCCGGAAAACACATCGTCGCCGGCGGCCGATGGCACCACCAGCGCCCGTGCGACGCCGTCGGCGCGCGCCTGCTCGATGTTCTGGGTGTTGGCGTCGATGCCGTAGTGCAGGGCGTAGCCGGCACGGGGCTTGCCGGCGGCGGTGGCCTCCTGGCCACTGCCGACCTCGGACAGTCCGATCTGGGTGGCCGGATGGAACAGCGCCGGCGTCAGGTCGCGGCCACCGGCATCCACCACGCGGGCGCCGGCCGGCGCCGGTGCGCCGGCCTGCACCGACACGATGCGGCCGTCGCGCAGCACCACCGTCGCGTCCTCGACCACGGGCGCCGACACCGGATGGGCGCGCGCATGGACGATGGCGATGCTGTCGCTGGCCTGCGCGGTGACGGACAGCAGCGTGCAGGCAAGAACGAATATGCGTTCGCGGATCATGGTCCCGGCTCCATTGCGCGGCGGCCCAGTTCGAAATCGGCCTGCGGGCGTTGCCCATCCTCGATCTGCACGACCCCGTCCATCATCACCAGCCGCACCCGGCTGCGTACGAGCAGCGGGTCGCCGCTCCACAGCACCAGGTCGGCGTTGTAACCGGGCGCGATGCGGCCGATGCGGTCGTCGAGGCCGAGTGCCCGCGCCGGGTTGGAGGTGATCCAGCGGATCGCATGCTCGGACGGAATGTCCAGGCCGGCGCGGCGGCCCGCGGCGGCGGCCTTGGCGGTCTCCACATGCAGCAGGTTGCCCAGTACCGGGATGTCCGAATGCAGGATCGCGCATCCGCCGGCGGCATCGACGAAGGCCGCGTTCTCGCGGATGCCGTCCTCGGCCTCGCGCTTGAAGCCCCACCAGTCCGGCCACACCGCCGCGCACGCACCGTGCTCGCGCAGCCGGTCGGGGATCTTGTAGGCCTCGGTGGCATGGTGGACCGCGGCGATGCGCAGGCCGAACTCATCGGCGACCGCCAGGATCGTGGCGATGTCGTCGGCGCGGTAGCAGTGCAGGTGGATCTGGAGTTCGCCCCGCAGCGCCATCGCCAGCGTGTCCTGCGCAAGATCCGGCATCGCCGCGCGCTTGCCGCTGCGCATCCGCGCACTGGCCTGCGCCAGCAGGTCGCGCAGGTGGGCGACCACGCCCATGCGGCTGTCGGGGAATCCAGGGCGCCCCTCCGCGGACAGCGAAGGATTGCTGCCGCAGGCCATCTTCAGCCCCTGCGGCGCGCCCGGGAACTTCATCGCCGCCACGGTCGTGGCCGGGATCGGCTTGAGCACCACGGCGCGCCCGCCGATCACCGACGAGGAGCCGGGCAGCACCTGCAGGGTGGTGACCCCGGCGGCAAGCGCATGCAGGAACGCCGGGTCGCTGGCGCGTATCGCATGTTCGATCCAGACATCGGCGCTGTCCGGCCGGCTGGTTTCGGACACGTCCGCAAACGCATGCGCGCCGTGCTCGTACGGCTGCGCGAACGTGCCCAGGTGGGTATGCACGTCGATGATGCCGGGCGTGAGCCAGGCCCCCTGCGCATCGATGACCCGCACGCCCGGCGGCCGTGGCAACGCGCGGCCGATGGCGACGAGCTTGCCCCGTTCGACCAGGACGTCGTGGCCCTCCAGGCGCGCGCCCAGGCCGTCGAGCACGGTCGCGCCGACGATCAGCGTGGCCGGCGCGTCCGCGGCGCGATAGGTGCTGGCGTAGGGATCGCGGTCCGCGGCGGCGGCCGTGAGCGGGATGGCCAGCGCAAGCAGCAGGCCCGACAGGATCGCGGCGCGCCGTGCCATGCGGTCAGTCCCCTTTCCGCATGCGCCGCATCCAGGCACACAGTCCGGCGGAGTCGTGGCCGGCGACGATTTCGTCGAACGTCCCGCGCCCTTCGTCCTGCCCGAGCTTGAACGTGGCGTGGGTGGCCAGCACATGCGCGCGGAACGCGATGATGTGCTGGCCGAGCTGGGCATAGCGTTCGCCCATGCGCTCCACCGTCCATGGATCGTCGCGGCCGGCTTCCAGGTGCGCGGCAAGGCGGCGCAAAGCGGCGTCGTTCTCGTCCGGCACGAATTCGATGCGGGTGTCGAAGCGCGCCACGGCGTAGTTCCAGGTCGGCCCCCAGGCGGGCCTGGAAACCAGCCGCGGCGGAACGTAGCCCTGCGGCCCCTGGAACAGCAGCAGCGCGCGCGGCGCGGCACGCAGCGCGGCGACCATGGGATTGCGCAGCGCGCAATGCCCGAACAGCGACACGATGCGGCCGTCGGCGTCGGTTTCGGCCAGCAGCGGCAACGGCGTGGCGGGCGCCTCGCCTTCGCGCGCTATGACCCAGGCCAGTGGGAAGTCCTGCACCAGTGCCAGGACATCGTCGGGAGAGTGTGGATCGAACAGGGTATTCATCACGCGCCGAGTCGCTCCTTCAGCCACGCGGACGCATCGTCCAGCGCGCGGTTGGCCAGTGTGGAGATCGACATCGCCTCCAGGAAACTGTGGGTGGCACCGGCATAGGTATGGGCCTGGACGGTGCACCCCGCGTCGCGCAATGCCTGCGCCATCGCCTGGTTGCCGTCGGCGAGGATGTCGCATTCGGCCACCGCCAGGAATGCCGGCGGCAGGCCGTGCAGGTCGGCATGCAGAGGCATCGCCAACGGGTCGCCGCGGTCGCGGTCGTCCCGCAGGTAATTGAGCCAGAAGCGGTGCATCTCCTCGACCTCGAGCATGTAGTCCGGGCCATCGTAACGCGTACATGACGGCGTCGGCCGGTCGCTGTAGGCGCCGTAGTTGAGCAGCATCGCCGACACCACCGGCTGCCCCGATTCGCGCAGGCGCAACTGGCTGGCCACGGACAGGTTGGCGCCGGCCGAATCCCCGCCGACGGCCAGCCGCGCAGCATCGATGCCATGCTCGGCGCCGTGCGCGCGCAACCACTGGATGACGTCCGTCGTCTCCTCCAGCGCACGCGGAAACTTGACCTCCGGCGACAGGCTGTAATCCACCGCGACCACCGCCACGCCGGCACGGCCGGCGTACTCGCGCATCAGGCGGTCGTGGGTATCGATGCTGAACATCGTCCAGCCGCCGCCATGCAGGTATACGAGTGCGGGCAGGCTGGCGTCGCCGTGCTGCGGCCGCAGGATGCGGATGCGCGTGTGCGTTGCGCCGACGCGCAGCTCGGTGGTCGTGGCCATCGCCGGGCCGCCTTGCACCCACTGCGCGCGCACCGTTTCGGCGATGCGCCGCGCTTCCGGCAGCGAAGCCTGGGCCAGGCCCGGGAATGCCGCGTAACCGGCGTTCATGCGTTGCAGGAACGTGCGGACCTCCGGATCGACATCGTCGTGGCGGGCGGCGGTGGATGACTGGTCGTTGCGTTCCATGATTCCTCCTTGGCGGTCCACATTAGCCCCGCGACCACCCGCACCACTGACCGGGAAAGGTCGCAGAATCTCGCAGTCGGGCCAGATGCCGCGCGGTCGCCATGAATGGTGTTGCGTGTCCGCAACGAATACGGTGTGATCGGCCCATGCCACACAAACCGCACCGCCGTTCCATGAAACACAGCCAGGACTATCCGCTCAACGCCAGGCCGATGATCGGACTGGAGGACGAATACCCGGCCGGCTTCGTCGACCCCTGGCATTGCCACGAGCGGGCGCAGTTCCTGTATGCCAGCGCCGGGGTGATGTCGGTGGTCACGCCGCAGACCAGTTTCGTGATCCCTCCGCAGCGCGCGGTGTGGCTGCCGGCGAACACCATGCACGAGGTCTCGTGCCGCGGCGCGGTGTCGCTGCGCACGCTGTACATCGACCCGGTGCATGACAACGCCCCCGACAGCTGCCGCGTGCTGGAAGTCTCCGACTTCCTCAAGGCGCTGGTGCTGGAAGTGGTGAAGTTCCCGGCCGCCTATGATCTGGACGGCCGCGAGGGCCGCATCGCATGGCTGCTGCTCGACGAGATCCGGCGGATGCCGGGGGCGCCCTACCACGTGCCGATGCCCTCCGATCCGCGGCTGGTGCATGCCTGCCGGGCGATCATCGCCGACCCGGCGGACCGCCGCGACATCGATGCCTGGTCGGTGCTGGTCGGCATGAGCCGGCGCACCTTCACCCGCACCTTCAAGCAGGAACTGGGCATGGGTTTCGCGCTGTGGCGCCAGCAGGTGCGGCTGATGCAGGCGGTGTCGCTGCTGGCCTCCGGGCGCTCGATCACGTCGGTGGCGCTCGATGTCGGCTATGAGAGCCCGAGCGCGTTCACCGCGATGTTCCACCGTGCGTTCGGCGAGCCGCCGAGCGCTTATGTCTCGCGCTGAGCCGCGCCCAGGCGCGAGTGGCGGTAGCCGTAGCGCGCATAGATCCAGACCCCTGCCAGCAGGTACAGCACCAGGATCGTCGCCGGGAACACGTCGCCATTGGCGGCCTTGGCGCCGATGTCGTACAGCACCGGCCCGGCCATGCACAGGCACAACAGCAGCGCGCAGACCGGCACGGTACCGATCCAGATGCCGCGGATGCGCACCCCGCCCAGCGGCACCCGGAACGGTCGCGGCAGTTCCGCATGGTGCGTGCGCAGCCACATCACGCTGATGGCCACGATCGAGAACGCGAATGCCACGCCCAGGCTGACCAGATCGCCGAGGATCGAGATCGGCAGCAGCATGGCCGCGATCGCGGCCATGCCGGCCACCACCAGGGTGCCCTTGTGCGGCGTGCGGAAGCGCGGATGCACCTGGGCGAACAGCGGCGGCAGCAGGCCGTCGCGCGACATCGCATAGCAGATCCGGGAATGGCCGTAGGTATTGACCATCAACACCGACGACAGTCCCGCCACCGCACCGACCTTGATCAACAGCGCCATGGCAGGCTGGCCGATATGGTCGATGGCCAGCGCGATCGGATCAGGGACGCCGAGCATGCGGTAGGGCACCAGCCCCGTCAGCACCAGTGCGACGGCCACGTACAGCAGGGTGCAGATGACCAGCGAGCCGAGGATGCCGATGGGCATGTCGCGCTGCGGATTGCGCGCCTCCAGCGCCGCGGTCGAGACCGTCTCGAAACCGAGATAGGCGAAGAACAGCACCGACGCGGCACGCAGCACACCGGCCATTCCGTAGCGGAAGTCGCCTTCGTTCGGCGGTATCAGCGGCGTCCAGTTGGCGGTGTCGACGTACTGCGCACCGACGATCACGAACAGCAGCAGCACCGACAGTTTCAACACGACCATCACCGTGTTCACGGCGGCCGATTGGCTGATCCCGCGGATCAGGACCCAGGCGAATCCCAGCACGCACAGTGCCGCCAGCAGATTCACGCCGCCGCTGATGCGGAACACCAGCCCGACTTCGGTCATCACGCCCTGCACCAGCGGCGTGTTCAGCGCGGCCGGCACGATGATGCCGAAATCGCCCAGCAGGCTCGACAGGTAGCCGGAGACGCCGACCGCCAGCGCCGCGCCGGCCAGCCCGTATTCCAGCATCAGCAGCCAGCCCAGTCCCCACGCGAATCCCTCGCCGAGCGTGGCGTAGGAATAGGTGTAGGAGGAGCCGGAGACCGGCAGGGTCGACGCCAGTTCGGCATAGCACAGACCGGTGAACGCACAGGCCAGGCCAGCCAGCGCGAACGACAGCACCACACCGGGGCCGGCATAGTTCGCAGCCGCGGTGCCGGTCATGATGAACACCCCGGCACCGACGATGCAGCCGATGCCCAGCATGACCAGGTGCCAGGCCCCCAGTTTGCGCTGCAGTCCGTGGCGTTCGGCATCGGCGCGGACTGCTTCGAAGGATTTACGGGCGAGGAGGCGCTTGCGCAGTGTGGACATCGAGGCGGCTTCATGTCGGGATGGTCTGTCTTCATCATCGGTCGCCGGATGGGCCGGCAAGCGCGTGAGCGGGTCGCGCGCTGTCGCGTTTGGGCGCACTGGCCGCGAGTCTGCCATCGCCGGGACGGAATTCCGCCGCCCGGATCATGGCCGGCGGTGGGGCCGGGCGCGCCGCGGCCATGCCCGCATCGCCAGCGGCGGGCCCGTATGCGAAACTGTGCCGATGACAATCGTTCTCATCGCCGTCGCGCTCTACCTGCTGTCCACCGGGCTGCTCGTCCATGGCCTGGCGGCCGAGCGCGCCTCCGGGTCGCGCATCTGGCTGTGGCCGGCATCGGCGGCGGTGGCGCTGCATGGCGGCTACCACCTGATGGTGGCGATGCATACCAGCGGCGGGCCGGACATGCATTTCTTCGCCGCGCTGTCGCTGGTGGCGCTGGGCATGGCCCTGCTCACCACTGTGGTGGGCGCGCGCGGACGCATGGCGGCGCTGGGCGTGCTGGTGTTCCCGATGGCGGCGCTGCTGCTGCTGGCCTACCACGGCTACGGGCACGAGCCGAGCAGGGTGCTGGGCTGGCAACTGGCCACCCACGCCTGGCTGGCGCTGCTGGCCTACGCCACGCTGAGCATCGCCGCGCTGCTGGCGATCATGCTGTGGCTGCAGGAGCGCGCCCTGCGCCGGCGCGATTTCCGCCCCTGGCTGCGCGCCCTGCCGCCGCTGACCGACCTGGAAAGCCTGCTGTTCCGCACCATCACCGTCGGCTTCTGCCTGCTGACCCTGACCCTGGTCACCGGCGTGCTGTTCGTGGACGACCTGCTGGCGCAGAAGCTGGTGCACAAGACCGTGCTCAGCGTGCTGTCGTGGCTGGTGTTCGGCACCTTGATGATCGGCCGGCGCCGCAACGGCTGGCGCGGGGTGAAGGCGGTGCACTGGACGCTGGCGGCGATGGTGCTGCTGCTGCTGGCCTTCTTCGGCAGCCAGTTCGTGATCGAACTGGTACTCGGGCACTCCCGGTAACCAGGACCCCGGTCGCGGCCGGCGCTCTCAGGGAACCGGTCGCGCCAGCACTTCGCGGACCGATTCCCCGCGATTGGTGACCACGTCGTCGACCCGCCAGCAGCGATCCCCCTGCCGGCGCATCGCCAGGCGCGTCCGGTGGCCCTGGCCCCATACCGGGAAACGCACCTCCACCACGCCGCTGTCCGGCGACGCGGCATGCCACTGGTAGCTGGCATCGCCGTCGATGTCGCCGTCCTGGCCATCCAGCCAGGGATCGTAGTCCAGCCGGCAGACGCCCTGCTCGCGCTCCTGGCAGTCGCGTTCGCCCGCCATCGCCCGCGAAAACTCCGCGCTCAGCAGGGCATCGGGCGCATCCAGGAAGCGCGCGGCAGTGCCCGCCTCGAAGAGCGCGCGCGCCACGGCCAGCGGGTCCACGCAGAAGGACGCGGCCTGCGACGCCGGCGCCAGCAGCAGCCCCAGCACCCCGATTCCGGCCCATGCGCGGCGCATCGGCTGCCTCCCTTCGACGGCGAATCGCGGGCGCATGGCTCAGGCGGCCTCGATCGCTTCGGCCAGCCGCTCGACCGCGATCACTTCCATGCCCTTGACCGAACCGGCCTTGGGCGCGTTGGCCTTGGGCACGATGGCGCGCTTGAAACCATGCGTGGCTGCCTCGCGCAGGCGCTCCTCGCCATTGGGCACTGGGCGGATCTCGCCGGACAGGCCGACCTCGCCGAAGGCGATGGTCTTCTCCGCCAGCGGCTGGTCGCGCAGCGAGGACAGCACCGCCAGCAGCACCGGCAGGTCGACCGCGGTTTCCTGCACGCGGATGCCGCCGACCACGTTGATGAACACGTCCTGGTCGCCGACCATCACCCCGCCGTGGCGATGCAGCACCGCCAGCAGCATCGCCAGCCGGTTCTGCTCCAGCCCCACCGCGACCCGGCGCGGGTTGGACAGCGGCGAGGCATCGACCAGCGCCTGCACTTCCACCAGCAGCGGCCGGGTACCCTCGCGGGTGACCATCACGCAGCTGCCTGGCTGGCGCGTGCTGCCGCCGGACAGGAAGATCGCCGAGGGATTGGGCACCTCCTTCAGGCCCTTCTCGCCCATCGCGAACACGCCCAGCTCGTTGACCGCACCGAAACGGTTCTTGAACGCGCGCAGCACGCGGAAGCGGCTGCCGCTCTCGCCCTCGAAGTACAGCACCGCATCGACCATGTGCTCGAGCACGCGCGGACCGGCGATGCCGCCCTCCTTGGTCACGTGGCCGACCAGGAACACGGCGGTGCCGGTCTCCTTGGCGAAGCGCACCAGCCGCGCCGCGCTCTCGCGCACCTGGCTGACCGAGCCGGGCGCGGCGGTGAGGGTCTCGGTCCACAGCGTCTGCACCGAGTCGGCGACGATCAGCTTCGGCCGCGCCGCGGCGGCATGCTGCAGGATCAGTTCGATACCGGTCTCGGCCAGCGCGTCCAGGCCGTCCAGCGGCAGGTCCAGGCGCACCGCGCGCCCGGCCACCTGCGCCAGCGATTCCTCGCCGGTGACGTAGAGCACCGGCAGCGTGCCGGCCATCCGCGCCAGCGCCTGCAGCAGCAGGGTCGATTTGCCGATGCCCGGATCGCCGCCGACCAGCACCACCGCGCCCTCGACCAGGCCACCGCCCAGCACCCGGTCGAACTCGCCGATGCCAGTGGACACGCGCGCATGCTCGCTCTGGCGCACGTCCTTGAGCGCGGTGATCCTCGGCGCCTCGACCTTGCCGGCCCAGCCGCCGCGCCGCGCGGCCGGCGCCTTCACCGCCGCCGCGCTCTCCAGCACGACCTCGCCGAGCACGTTCCAGACGCCGCACTCGGTGCACTGGCCCTGCCATTTGCTGTATTCGGCGCCGCATTCGCTGCAGACATAGGCGG
Organism: Stenotrophomonas sp. PS02297; assembly: GCF_029959705.1. Lineage (NCBI taxonomy): Bacteria > Pseudomonadati > Pseudomonadota > Gammaproteobacteria > Lysobacterales > Lysobacteraceae > Stenotrophomonas > Stenotrophomonas sp. PS02297. The sequence continues at coordinate 60,210 of NZ_JASCOS010000009.1, forward strand.
TGCGGTTCTTCGCCATCGGGATTCCTTCGGTGGGGGCGCGCACAGGATACCCGCCGGCCGTCGCAGCCGATGCGACCGTCCCGACTAAAGAAGCACGCCTGCACGCCGCTAGTTGATGCACTATTTCATCCACGAAACGTCGGATTCCCCCCAAATGGTTGGCACCTACAACCCGACCCTGGTCGTTTTCTCCCTGCTGGTCGCCATCCTCGCTTCGTACACGGCCCTGGACATGGCCGGACGCCTGGCGACAGCCACGGGGCGCGGCCTGTACGGCTGGATGATCGGCGGCGCCCTGGCGATGGGCCTGGGCATCTGGTCGATGCACTTCATCGCCATGCTGGCCTTCCACCTGCCGATCCCGGTCGGTTACGACCTGGCCATCACCCTGTATTCGCTGGCCGCCTCGGTAGGCGCCTCGGCCTATGCGTTGTGGCTGGTCTCGCGGCAGCGGCTGCCGTGGCCGCGGCTGCTGGCCGGCGCCGTGCTGATGGGCGGCGGCATCGCGGCCATGCACTACCTGGGCATGGCCGCGATGCGCATGCAGCCGGGCATCGACTACGACCCGTTCTGGTTCATCGCCTCGATCCTGGTCGCCATCGGCGCGTCGGGCGCGGCGCTGTGGATCGCCCTGCGCCTGCGCCGCGAGGGCCGGCACATCCGGCTGCTGCGCCTGGCCGCCTCGCTGGTGATGGGCCTGGCCATCGTCGGCATGCACTACACCGGCATGGCCGCCGCGCGTTTTCCCGCCGGCAGCATCTGCGGCGCCGCGGTCGACGGCGGCCTGCAGAGCCACTGGCTGGCGGTGCTGGTGATCGTCACCACGCTGGGCATCATCGGCATCACCCTGATCGCCTCGCTGTTCGACAAGCGCCTGCACAGCCGTACCGGGCGCCTGGCCGACTCGCTGGCACGCGCCAACCAGGAACTGGTGGAAGCGGCGCTGCACGATCCGCTCACCCGCCTGCCCAACCGCATGCTGCTGCAGGACCGGATCGAACAGGCCATCGAGAAGGCCAAGCGCCACGGCGCCTCGGTGGCGGTGATGTTCTGCGACCTGGACGGCTTCAAACTGGTCAACGACGCCTACGGCCACCAGTTCGGCGACCGCCTGCTGGTGCGCATGGCCGAACGGGTGCGCGAGCTGCTGCGGCCGCAGGACACCCTCGCCCGCCTCGGCGGCGACGAGTTCGTCGTGGTGCTGGGCGTGGAATCGACCGACGATGCGGTGGTCGTCGCCGAGCGCATCACCGCGGCGGTGGCGGAACCGTTCGTGATCGACGCCGCCGAGCTGCAGCTCAGCGCCAGCCTCGGCATCGCGCTGTACCCGGACGACGCCACCAGCGAACGCGAGCTGATGGCGCACGCCGACGCGGCGATGTACCACACCAAGCAATCGGGCCGGAACGGCTACACCTTCTTCACCCCGGCCATGCAGGCCAGCGCTGCCCGGCGCCTGCGCCTGCTGCAGGACCTGCGCCGCGCGCTCGCCCGCGACGAGCTGATCCTGCACTACCAGCCCAAGTTCCCGGGCAGCGGCCAGCCGGTGATCGGCGCCGAGGCGCTGCTGCGCTGGCAGCACCCCGAACTCGGCCTGCTCGGCCCGGATACCTTCATCCCCATCGCCGAGCGCAGCGGCCTGATCCTGCCCATCGGCGACTGGGTGCTCGACCGCGCCTGCGCCCAGCTGCGCGCCTGGCACGACGCCGGCCATACCAGCTGGTCGATGGCGGTGAACCTGTCGCCGCTGCAGTTCACCTCGCCTTCGCTGGTGGACACGGTGCGCGACGCGCTCCAGCGCCATGCGCTCGATCCGGGTCACCTGACCCTCGAGGTCACCGAGACCACCGCGATGAAGAACGTCGAGGCCAGCCTGCAGCTGCTCAACACGCTGACCGCAATGGGCGTGAAGATCGCCATCGACGATTTCGGCACCGGCTACTCCAGCCTGCTCTATCTCAAGCGCATGCCGGCCTCGGAACTGAAGATCGACCGCGCCTTCGTCCGCGACCTGGAGAACAACGCCGAGGACGCGGCCATCGTCTCCTCGATCGTCGCGCTCGGCCGCTCGCTGCAGTTGCAGGTCGTAGCCGAAGGCGTGGAAACCGAGGCCCAGCGCGACTTCCTCGACCAGTTGGGCTGCGATCTCCTGCAGGGCTACCACCTCGGCAAGCCGATGGATCCGGAAACCTTCCTGCGCCAGGCGACGTGATCGACGCCGGCGCACGCCTCAAGCGCCCTGCCCCGTTCCATCGACGCGGCAGGAAGCTTCTCCGCCCACCGCCAGGAAAATCGGCCGCACGGCCGCATCTCCCGTAGAGCGGACAACGCCCCACTGGGGCATCACCGGCCCGGCTCACCAGCGCGATTTCCCCGAAACCTATCGCCCCCGGGAAAGCCCCGCCGGGCGCTGCCCGGCGCTGCAGAACCCCGCCGACCTGTAGAGCGGGGCAACGCCCCGCTGGGGCATCACGGATCCGGCTCACCAGCGCGATTTCCCCTCAGCTCTTCGCCCCCCGGGAGAACCCCGCCGGGCGCTGCCCGACGCTACAGAACCCCGCCGACCTGTAGAGCGGGGCAACGCCCCGCTGGGGCATCACCGGCCCGGCTCACCGGCGTGATTTCCCCGAAGCTCTTCGCCCCCGTGAGAGCCCCGCCGGGCGCTGCCCGGCGCTACAGAACCCCGCCGACCTGTAGAGCGGGGCAACGCCCCGCTGGGGCATCACCGGCCAACCACGTATCGCCGCCACAAAAAAACCGCCCCGAAGGGCGGCTTTTTCGATAACGGCGTCGTCCGACGTCAGTGCATCATGTGGTAGTTCATGTTCCACATGACCCACAGCGTGCCGGCGACGATGATGCCGATCACCACCACGGTGAACAGGCCGGCATTGACGTTCCAGCGTGCCGCCGAGGAACGGTCCAGGTGCAGGAAGAACACCAGGTGGACCAGCAGCTGCAGCAGGCCGGCGACCAGGATCACCATCGCGGTGGCGAAGGTCGAGGACAGGCCGCCGCTCATCACCACCCAGAACGGGATGATGGTCAGGATGGCCGCCAGCACGAAGCCGATCAGGTAGGACTTGACGCTGCCGTGGCTCTCGCCGCCGGCACCGTGGGCGTGGTTGTCATGGGCGGACATCAGAGGGCTCCCGACAGGTAGACGACAGAGAACACGCCGATCCAGACCAGATCCAGGAAGTGCCAGAACAGGCTCAGGCACGCCATGCGGGTCTTGTTGGTCTGGGTCAGGCCGTTGCGCTTGAGCTGGATGAACATCACCAGCAGCCACAGCAGGCCGGCGCTCACGTGCAGGCCGTGGGTGCCGACCAGGGCGAAGAACGCCGACAGGAAGGCGCTGTGGTCGGGGCCGAAGCCCTCGTGCACGAGGTGGTTGAACTCCCAGATCTCCATGACCATGAAGCCGGCGCCCAGCAGCCAGGTGACGGCCAGCCAGCCGAACATCAGGCCGACCTTCTTCTGGTGCATGGCGATCATGCCCAGGCCGAAGGTCAGCGAGGACACCAGCAGCAGCGCGGTTTCGCCGGCCACGAACTTCAGGTCGAACAGTTCCTTCGCCCCCGGGCCGCCGTTGGTGCCGCCGGACAGCACCACGTAGGTGACGAACAGCGTGGCGAAGATGAGCAGATCGCTCATCAGATACACCCAGAAGCCGAAGACGGTGCTCTCGCCGGCGTCGTGGTGGTGCTCGTGGTCATGGCCATGGTCCGCCGCCTGCGCGGCGTGGCCATGGTTCAACGCGTGGGCGGTCGTGCTCATGCCTTCACCTCGGTCTTCACCAGCCCCTGGGCTTCCAGGTGGCGGCGGTGTTCGTTTTCGATGCGTTCCACTTCGGCGGCCGGCACCCAGTAGTCCACGTCCGTGTCGAAGGTGCGGTAGATGAAGGTGCCGATCATGCCGACCAGGCCGATGATCGCCAGCCACCAGATGTGCCAGATCATCGCGAAGCCGAACACCAGGCTGAAGGCGCCGATCACCACGCCGGTGCCGGTGTTGCGCGGCATGTGGATGTCGCTGTACTTGGCCGGCTTCGGCCAGGCCTCACCGCGCTGCTTGCGCTCCCAGAAATCGTCCAGCTCCTCGCCCTTGGGCAGGGTGGCGAAATTGTAGAACTGCACCGGCGAAGCGGTTTCCCACTCCAGCGTGCGCGCATCCCACGGGTCGCCGGTCAGGTCCACGTTCTTCTTGCGGTCGCGGATGGACACGATGATCTGGACGATCTGGCACAGGATGCCCGCGCCGATGATGAAGGCGCCGATCATGGCCACGACGAAGTACGGCTGGTAGTCGGCGTTCGGGTAGCTCTGCAGGCGGCGGGTGACGCCCATGAAGCCAAGCACGTACAGCGGCATGAAGGCCACGTAGAAGCCGATGAACCAGCACCAGAACGCGCGCTTGCCCCAGGTCTCGTCCAGCTTGAAGCCGAACATCTTCGGGAACCAGTAGGTGATGCCGGCGAACATGCCGAACACCACGCCGCCGATGATGACGTTGTGGAAATGCGCGATCAGGAACAGCGAGTTGTGCAGCACGAAGTCGATGGCCGGGATCGCCAGCATCACGCCGGTCATGCCGCCGATGACGAAGGTGATCATGAAGCCGATCGTCCACAGCACCGGCGAGGTGAAGTGCACGCGGCCGCGGTACATCGTGAACAGCCAGTTGAAGATCTTCACGCCGGTCGGGATCGAGATGATCATCGTCGTGATGCCGAAGAAGGCATTGACGTTGGCGCCCGAGCCCATGGTGAAGAAGTGGTGCAGCCACACCAGGAAGGACAGCACGCCGATGCAGGCCGTCGCGTACACCATGCCCTTGTAGCCGAACAGGGTCTTGCGCGAGAAGGTGGCGATGACCTCGGAGAACACGCCGAACGCCGGCAGCACCAGGATGTAGACCTCCGGGTGGCCCCAGATCCAGATCAGGTTGATGTACAGCATGGCGTTGCCGCCGGCGTCGTTGGTGAAGAAGTGCATGCCCAGGTAGCGGTCCAGGGTCAGCAGCACCAGGGTGATGGTCAGCACCGGGAAGGCGGCGATGATCAGCACGTTGGTCACCAGCGCGGTCCAGCTGAACACCGGCATGTGCATCAGCTTCATGCCCGGGGTGCGCATCTTGAGGATGGTGATGAAGAAGTTGATGCCGCTCAGCGTGGTGCCCAGGCCGGAGACCTGCAGGCCCCAGATGTAGTAATCCACGCCGACGCCGGGACTGTATTCCTTGCCCGACAGGGGCGGGAACGCCAGCCAGCCGGTCTGCGCGAATTCACCCACGCCCAGCGAGATCATCACCAGGCCCGCGCCGGACACGAACAGCCAGAAGCTGAGCGAGTTCAGGAACGGGAAGGCGACGTCGCGCGCGCCGATCTGCAGCGGCACGACCAGGTTCATCAGGCCGGTGATCAGCGGCATCGCCACGAAGAAGATCATGATCACGCCGTGGGCGGTGAAGATCTGGTCGTAGTGATGGGGTGGCAGGTAGCCTTCGGCGCCGCCGGCGGCGACGGCCTGCTGCAGGCGCATCATGACCGCGTCGGCGAAGCCGCGCAGCATCATCACGAAGGCGACGATCAGGTACATCGCGCCGATCTTCTTGTGGTCCACCGACGTGAACCATTCATTCCACAGGTAGCCCCACAGCCTGGCCCGGGTGATCAGGCCAAGGACCAGCAGGCCGATCAGCCCGGCCGCGCCAAGCGTGATCATGATGATCGGCTCGTGGTACGGGACCGCTTCGATAGTCAGTTTGCCCAGCATTGTCATTCTCCCGAGGCGCCGTGCCCGGCATGGGCGGCGTGCTCGTCAGCGTTGTGTCCGGCATCGCCGGCAGCGTCCGGCTGGCTGTCGCCGGCGTCGTGGCCTTCATGGCCCTCGTGCGCGGCGGCATCCTGCGGCGCGGCCGCATGGTCGTGCTTCTTCATGCCGAAGTGGTGGTTCTCACCCATGTGGCGGGCAAGGATCCAGTCGAACAGCCCGGCTTCGGTGCGCCCGTAATAGGTCACCGGATACCAGTCGTGGTTCTTCTCGGCGCCCAGGTCGGTGAACGCGACCTTGTCCAGCACCTTGTCGCCGGCGCGGACCTTGTCCAGCCAGGCGCGGTACTGTTCCTCGCTCACCGCGTGCGCGGTGAAATGCATCTTGTTGAAGCCGGCACCACTGTAGTGCGAGGCCATGCCCTCGAAATCGCCGGCCTCGTTGGCGACCAGGTGCAGCTTGGTCTCCATGCCCGCCATCGAATAGACCATGCTGCCCAGGCGCGGGATGAAGAACGCGCTCATCACCGTGTCCGAGGTGATCTTCAGGTTCAGCGGCGCATCGACCGGGAAGGTCAGCTCGTTGACCACGGCCACGTTCTCTTCCGGGTAGACGAACAGCCACTTCCAGTCCATCGAGATCGCCTCGACCACGACCGGCGCGTGCTCCGATTCGATCGGCCGATAGGGATCCAGCGCATGCGACGAGCGCCAGGTCAGCACCGCCAGCACCAGCACGATCATGCACGGGATCGACCACACGACCACTTCGATGGCGGTGGAGTGCGACCACTTCGGCTCGTAGCGGGCCTTGGTGTTGGAAGCGCGGTACTTCCACGCGAACACCAGGGTCATCACGATCACGGGGACGACGACCAGCAGCATCAGCACCGTGGCGGTGATCAGCAGGGTCTTCTCGTCGTGGCCGATCTGGCCCTTGGGGTTCAGGATGGCCGCGTCGCAGCCCGCCAACAGCGCGGACAAGGCAAGCAGCAGGCCCGGACGCAGGCTGCGTCCAAGTGATTTCAACGGAATCATCGGTCGATCCAATTGCGAGGGGGGGCCTTGTCCGGCACTCCCTTGCACGCTTGCGCGAAACGACCACCCGATGGATTGCCCAAGGGGGAAAACGTATACGGGACTGCCGGATTCAGCCCGGCAATTCTAGGCTTCGCCCATCACTTTAGAAAGGCATTGACAATGATCCAGCGCAGCTGGAGCCCGGTTCAGCATGCGACATGTTGTCGCACCCGCGCGCAGCGCCGCGTTTCCACTGCCTCCCGGTGACCGGCGCCGGCCACCGGGAGGGCTTTCCATGGATCAGAAACGGTAGCCCAGACCCAGCATCACGCCGTTCACGGTCTGGCCGTCGCGACGTTCGCCGACGTAGTCGAGCATCACCGACAGGCGCTCGCTGGCGCGGCTGCTGACGCCCAGGTTCCACGACAGCAGCTGCTCGCCGAGTTCCTGGCTGGCCGTGCCGAAGGTCAGGTCCGGCGCCGCGGCGAAGGCCGTGGTGAAGCGCGCCTGGCTGTCGCGCAGTTCCTTCTGCCACAGCACCCGCGCGTGCGGGGTGATGCGCTCGCCATTGCGGCCGTCGAAGGTCTTGAACAGCTGCAGGCCGGCGCCCACGCGCAGGCTCTCCAGGCTGCCGCTGCGGCCGGCCAGCGCGCCGGCGCCCTTGCCCTCGTCGAAGCGGGCATTGGACAGGCGGGCGTAGTCGACCACCGGCAACAACGGCTGCAGCACCGCGCCACCGGCAGTGGTGAACGAGAAGCCGTGCTCCAGCCGTGCCGACACCGCGTTGCTGTCGTACTTGGCGCGCAGCGGGGCCTGCAGGCCTTCGATGCCGGCAATGCTGCGGCGGGTGTCGTGGCGCAGGTCGGTGTAGCGCACCGAAGCGGCCACGTAGCCCTTCGCATGGGCCGCCTCCAGATAGCCGCCGATGTCCAGCGCACGGACATCGCCGTGGAAATCAACGCCGTCGCGCGCCCTGGCCGACATGTCGGCCGCGGCCACGCTCACGCCCAGCGCCACCTTGTCGTCGGCCACGCGGGTGTCGGCGCCGACCACGATGCCGCCGATGTTCTGGCTCATCCCGGCGACGCTGCCCTGCGCATCGATCCGTCCCTGGCTGCCGAAACCGCGCCCCCAGATGCCGACGCCGCGGCGGCTGTCGCCGCCCTGCATGCCGCCCTCGCCTTCGCCATTGGCGGCCGGCTCGACCAGGTGCATGGCCAGCTGGCTGAACAGGCTGCCATTGCCCATGCCCGGCTGCGCCGAGGCCGCCTGCGCCGCCTGCGCGGCCAGGCCATCGGCGTCGCCGCCGTTGCTGCGCAGGTCGAACTGGTGGTGCTGGATGACGCTGCCGATGCCGCCGACCAGCGCGGCGTCGGCCAGCTGCAGCGTGGCGTGCGCGTCGCCGCGCAGCGCGCCGGCCTGCTGCTGGATCACGTCGCGATCGGCGAACTGCAGCGCGCCCAGTAGCGGTTTCATGCCGGCACGTCCGCCATTGGCGGCTGCGGCCAGCGCGCGGCCCAGCCCGTCGCCGGACTGCGCGTTGGCGAACAGCCCGGTCTGCTCGAAGCCGGTGTTGGCGGTCAGCCACAGGCCGTCGGCGGTCTGGTGCACGTTGAAACTGAGCAGGGAGTTGTTGCGCGGACGGTACACCTCGCCATCGGCGATGCTGGCGCTGTAGCCGGCATCGCCCAGGCGGGCGACCTGCTGGAAGCCCTGGTAGGCGCCGGCCATGTAGATCGGCCCGTCGATCAGTTCGCGCACGTAGTCGGCGCCGTAGAAGCCTTCGGCGACGTTCAGCGCCAGCTGCGCGCCCGGGGCCACGACCAGCGCACCCTCGTTCATGCCGCCATCGTAGAAATCGCCGATGCGCAGGCGGCCGGCCGCCGCGCCGCCGGCCTCGGTCACGTCGAAGGCGACCAGCGAGCCGGGCTGGATGTTGACGTAGCCATGGGTGGTGAGATCGCCGCCGCGCGGCATCAGCAGGCCGTTGATGACCACGCGGCTGAAGCCGTCCTCGCGCCACGAGGGGCCAGTGGCGTCGAGCAGCGCGTCGGAATCCATCGTCGCCGAGCCGATGTCGCCATGGCCGATCAGCGCGCCGTCGCGCTGGACGCGCAGCTCGGTGGTGCGCAGGGCGCCGCCTTCCAGGGCGATGGCGCCGCTGTCCACGCGCATCAGGTCGGCGCCGGTGGTCGCCGCGGTCCGCCAGATCGCACCGTTGCCGATGCTGATGACGCCGGCGGAGTTGGCCAGGGCCGAGACGTCCAGCTCGTCCAGGCGCAGCTTGGACCGAAGCATCGCCTGGATGCCCGGGTCGCTCAGGTAGTCCTGGATCGAGAACTGGCCGATGCCGTTGGGGCCGTTCTGCGCCAGGTTGTAGATGGTGACGGCGAGGTTGATGTAGGTGGTGCCATAGTCGTCGTCGTTCCAGCGCGCGAAGTCGTCGTCCACCAGCGCCTGCAGCAGCCTGCCGGTACGCAGGTAGCCGGGGTTGATGTCGCCGGTCACGTTGGACGTCACCCGCAGGGTATCGCCCGGATTGTTGTAGTCGGCCGAGGTCATGATGTTGTTGTTGAACATGTCCTGGCCCGGGAAGGTCTGGCTCTTGCGGCCGGTACCGTCCGGATCGAAGCTGACCGAATCGCCGCTGGTGCGCGACGGGTCGGTGAAGACCAGCAGGCCATTGGGCTGGGTGACCTGGAACAACGCCTTGTACAGCAGTTCCTCGTCCATCCCGCCGCCGTAGTTGCCGGTGTAGATGCCGAACATGCGCGGCGACGGCCCGTAGGTCACGCGGCCGCCGGAGCTGGCGGCGTGGATCTGCACCGAGTCGGCTTCGGTCGGCAGGTCGCCGGCCATGTAACGCTCGACGCCGCCGGACTGCATGATCGAGCAGGAGGAAATGCAGTGGCCGGAAACGATCGTGTTCAGGCCGGCCGTGCGGATCACCGCCTGCAGCCATTCGCCGCTGATCAGCGCGCCGCCGTTGGAGGTGCGCAGCACCACTTCGCGGAACGGCCTGCCCTCAGCCTCGGCCTTGGCCAGCATCGCCGGCAACGCCACGATGTCCGCCAGGGTGACGTCGCCGCTCAGGAAGATGCGGTCGCCGTTGACGTGGACCGTCATCGCGCTCGCGTCCCCGGCCATGCCGAAAGCGGCGGTGGCCAGCAGTCCGGACAGCGCCATACTCAATACCGATCGTTTCATTCGCACTTCTCTCTCCATGGTGGCAGCGGGGAATCCCGCCCATCCCGCGCCTGCGGGACCAAGGCAGAACGCCCCGGGGCGCCCATCCCCCCCAGTCCACCCGCCCTCTGGAAATGAATGGATTCATCCGCGCATCCACCTGCCCGGAGGGTGCTTCCCGTCGACGCCGTGCTGCGTACACTCTCCTGCACCCCTCGCCACGGATTCCCCGACTGTCCGCCTTTCCTGCCCCGGTCGATGGCGCGACACCCGCCACCATCGACGATGCCTTCGTCCTGTTCCTGCGCGAACAGCGCGGTCCGCTGCGCGCCTTCCTGCGCGCGCGCGGCGCCAGCGAGGAGGACGCCGAGGACATCGTGCAGGACTGCATGGAACGGCTGATCCGCTACCGGGAGCATCCGCACGGGGAATTGAAGCTGCTGCTGTACCGGATCGCGCGCAACCGCCTGGCCGATCGCGGCCGTTCCGCGCACGCCGCGCCGCACCTGCCCCTGGCCGAGCACGACCTGCCGAGCGAGGCGCCCTTCTCCACGCCCGGGCCGCTGCGCCAGGCCGAATCGGGACAGATGCTCAACGCCCTGCGCCAGGCGCTGCTGAAACTGCCCGAGCGCTGCCGCGAGGTCTATCTGCTCAACCGCATCACCGGCATGAGTTACAGCCAGATCGCCCGGCATCGCGGCATCACCGCCAAGACCGTGGAAAAGCATGTCGCGCGCGCCCTGCAGGGGTTGCGCCAGGAACTGGGCGCGGACGCCTTCAACATGGGCGGGGAGGAGTGATGGAGCGCGATGCGCCGACACGCGACGCACTGTTCGCCCGGGCCTCGGCCTGGGTGGCACGGCTGGACGCCGCCGACTGCACCCGCGCCGAGCGTGAGGCCTTCGAGGACTGGCTCGCTGCCGACCCGGCGCGCGTGCGCGCCTGGGCCGACGCCGAGCGACTGCACGCGCGTGCGGCGGCGCTGCGCGACGACCCATGGCTGCGCGCCGGCGCGGGCCGCGGGGGGGGGGGCCCCCCGGGCCCG